>CAZLUY010000239.1:0-1815 GCA_964562785.1 uncultured Limnohabitans sp.
ATTCGTTGTAATGTCAGCTCCGTTTGCATTTCCTGATCTTTCCATACTTGATTCAGGAATCATTCGAATCATAGAAAGAAGAGCAATTCTATTGATTTTAAAATCACTCAATAAGTCCTCGATTTTCATATCTCCAAATTCGGCATTGGAGGCATAGAGGTCCTGATCAAAACCTGGAAGGCTTCCCTTATCTCCCCTTGCAATACAAAGGGCCCTATATCCCATTACTCGTTCTGTGTCTACGCAATGTCCCAAAACTTCTTTTGGAGTCCATTTACCTTCAGCATAGGGGCTATTTCCCCATTCTTCTGATTTCTCGGAAATAAACTCCTGAAGGTCTTTTACCTGTTCATTCATCACTGACAAAAAATCCTGTCCTTCTAGGGTTCTGATATATTTTTCAAAATACTGAGGGTATTGCCCTTCAGTTGGGAATTTGGGTGTATTCATAAGGGTAAGATTTGATTTTTGAAAGTAAGAAATATAAGCTTGTCAATATGGATTGGGAGGCAAAAAAGTAGCCTCAATAGTCCTCTGGTGGCACAATTGAATGAATTTTAAATTAAATCAATTCTAAATTTTCCAGATCCTAAGGAATTTAGAACCAGCTCCAATCCTTAATAGTTATGTTCGTATAAATTTGACTGCTATGAGAGAAAAAGAAATAGTAACACTTCAGAAATCACTACTTCCAGCTACGGAAGCAATGCTAAACCAGCAAATAGAAATGGAAGGCACATCCTCCGCCTATTATTTATCCATGGCTTCTTGGTGCGACATGATGGGCTATGCAAATGCTGCAAAGTACTTATATACACATGCCGATGAGGAAAGAATGCACATGATGAAAATATTTCATTACGTCAATGAAGCAGGAGGTCACGCAATTCAGCCTGAAATCACAGGAATTAGACACAATTTCAACTCATTGAGAGAGGTTTTCGAACTCATCCTTGAACATGAGATCAAAGTGACTAAATCCATCAATACAATAGTGGATCATGCTTTCACTTCAAAAGACTTTGCAACATTCAGTTTTATGCAGTGGTATGTAACTGAACAAAGAGAAGAAGAAACCATGTCCAGAAGAGCGCTTGAGCTATTTGATATTATTGGAGAAGATGGAGTTGGTTTATGGACCATCGATCAGGAGCTTGGAAAGCTACATGATCAAGCTATCAGCACAGCTTCAGCTGGTGAATAATTACCAATCTAACTTAACATCCAAAAGCGGCTTTTGCCGCTTTTTTTTATTTATGACGACAATCTACAACCATAACAATAAATCATCAGAATTATCCTAAAAATTGAATTTTTTAAAATTTTAATTAAATCAAAAATCAATATTAAAATAGAATTTTATTTCTAGCAAGCGATTTTCATTGTCTGATAATTCTCTAAATTGTACTAATTCAGAATATTCTTTTACAGGATGTCTAATTCCAACGCCATACAGGTTTCTTTTTTTGAGAGTTTAAAGAATTCCATTCCTTCCTACTCTTCACTAGTAGATGTGGTTTCAGATACTCTGGACATTAGTGTTGACAGCGCTTATCGAAGAATTCGTGGAGAAAAGCTTTTGGACTTTAAGGAGCTTGTTGTGCTAAGCAAGGAGTTCAATGTCTCTTTAGATCGGGTTTTAGAGAATCAAAAGGACACAGTTCTCTTTCAGGCCAAACAAAACGATTTCAATGACAACACCAACTTCAAAAGCTGGATGGAAGATGTCTTGGCACAGTTGGAAATGGTCGCCAGCTTCAAAGAAAAGCACATCTATTTCCTGCTGAAGGATATGCCTCCTTGGTATCATTATTA
>CAZLUY010000240.1:0-2495 GCA_964562785.1 uncultured Limnohabitans sp.
GCGGTGCCTCTATCAATGATATTGCTGAGGTAAGACAGTTTGCAGCTGATGGTTATCCAGATTCTTCATTCCAATTGATGGCTATTGCTATTGCATCAGTTTTCTTTGGTGCAATGACCTACATTGGTAATGGTCCAAACTTTATGGTGAAATCAATCGCGGAGCAAAGTGGTATCAAAATGCCATCCTTCTTCGGGTACATCATCCGATTCTCCCTGCCGATTCTCCTTCCACTCTTATTCCTGGTTTGGTTAATCTTCTTTGCTTTTCACTAAAGCTTTAACCTCTTCATACCTAAAACAATCAACCAGATGGTCATTGACCAGGCCTGTTGCTTGCATGTGGGCATAAATGGTTGTGCTACCCAAAAACTTAAAGCCACGTTTTTTGAGATCTTTCGCTAGCTGATCGGATTGCTTACTTGTGGCTGGAGCATTATCCATCGACTGCAATTTATTATCGACGGGTTGCCCATCTACGAATCCCCAGATGTAATCAGAAAATGATCCAAACTCAGACTGTACTTCCATAAAGCGTTTCGCATTGTTAATTGCCGCTGCGATCTTTAATCTGTTCCGGATAATACTAGGATCAGTCATTAGCTCCTCCACAAATGAATCCGGAAAATCAGCAACTATCTGATAATCAAAGTCAGCAAAAGCCTTACGATAGCCTTCCCGTTTCTTCAAAATTGTAGCCCAGCTTAGACCCGCCTGCGCACTTTCCAAAATCAAGAATTCAAAGTGGGTTCTGTCGTCATAAACAGGCACCCCCCACTCTTCATCATGGTATTTCACATATTGATCAAAGCCAGAGCACCAAGGGCATCGGATTTTCCCATCATTGAAAAGATCTGAGCTCATATTCTTGTTAGTAAAAAATGATTGTACGGTTTTTAAACACGGTTACCTTCCTATCCAAATGGGACTTGATTGCTCTTGAAAGTACCACTTTCTCGACATCCTGACCAATCTGCACCAGATCAGAAATACTATTGTGATGTCTCACCCTAGCAACTTCCTGCTCTATAATTGGACCTGCGTCTAGCTCTTCGGTCACATAATGGGCGGTGGCGCCAATGATTTTCACCCCTCGATCATATGCCGCATGATAAGGTTTCGCACCTACAAAGGCAGGTAAAAAAGAATGATGAATATTGATTATCCTGTTTGGAAAATTTGAAACAAAATTCTTCGAAACGATCTGCATATAACGAGCTAATACCACAAAGTCTACTTCGTTCTCTTGCAATAATCTCAATTGTTCCGCTTCGGCCTCGCCCTTATTTTCCTTGCTAACTGGAATATGAAAATATGGGATATCAAATGCCTCTACCACTTCCCTCAGATGATCATGGTTTGAAATCACTAAAGGGATATCCACTTCCAGTTGGCCTGAATGATGTCTTGAAAGTATATCAAAAAGACAATGCGACAACTTACTGACAAATATGGCCATTCGAGCTTTTGGCTTGTTGAAATGAAGAGTGAAGTCCATTTCAAATTGGGTGGCTACATACTCAGAAAACCTCTTAGCAATTTCATCCTTTCCCAAAGAAAATGAATCCAGATCCCAACTGGCACGCATGAAAAAACGCTTTGCCTCCTGATCAACATATTGATCAACCTCCAGAATATTTCCTCCATTTTGGTATAGAAAATCCGAAACTGCGGCAACAATCCCTCTTTGATCTGGGCATTGGACGATCAGAATGGCTTTATTCATAATTGAGATTATTCGTTCCAAATTTTCCAGGCCGCTTCTGCCTGACCAATTAGCATTTCCATTCCATTCATTGCCTTCCCTCCTCTCTCTTTGATCACCTTCATCATAGCCGTCTCGGCTGGATTATAGACCAAATCATAATACCATTGGGCACTACTTAATTGATCTATTGGTAAAGCTGGTAGACTTTCCACACTTGGGAAAGTACCTAATGGAGTCGTATTAACTATCAAAGAATGGCTCTCGAGAATGGATGGGTCCAGCCTCAGTTCATCATAGGTAAATGAGCCTTCTTTTTTACCCCTTGAAACAAATTTAAAATGCATCTTCAAATCCTCTAACGCAGCCGCTACTGCTTTAGAAGCACCACCTGTTCCTAAAATCAAGGCTTTAGGCCTATACTCACCTAACCATTTTTCTAAGGAATATTTGAATCCGATAAAATCCGTGTTATGACCAATCAAATCTCCATCTTGGAATTGAATGCAATTAACTGCGCCTATTTGCTGGGCTGCTGGAGATATTTCATCCAAAAAAGACATGACTTCCAATTTATATGGAATGGTCACACAAAGACCCTCGAGATTTAGGTGCTCTTTTAAAACTTGAGTGAGCTGATCAACCTTAGGAATCTCGAACAACTCAAATTCACAATCAGATAATCCCTCTCGTTCAAACTTCTCCGAAAAGTACTTTTTGGAAAAAGAATGTCCCAGAGGATAGCCGATCAAGCCAAATTTTCTCATTGCTTAGCAAAATAATCAGCGACA
>CAZLUY010000241.1:0-1839 GCA_964562785.1 uncultured Limnohabitans sp.
GAACCGCTTCGAGAGAAGCGGTTTTTTTTATGCCCTTTGCAACCATTTGGGTGCGGGGAACATCTAAAAGGGAAAATAGGACAAAAAAATCTTTGATAAATCTCAAATAATTGTCCAAAACTGATGAAAATGTGTACGAAAGTGTACACAATATTTTGGCATATTAGACATAACTGTCTGAAAAACAATAAGATAAAAAATACGGCTCTCTTTTGGCATATAGAAGAATACCGAAAGGAACTAAACCAACTACTACAATGAAAACGATACTATTTACACAAAAAAGCATTTGCGCCTTCCTTGGCCTAATGATGGCAATGACGATCGTTTGGAAGGCAAACTTAAGAATGGACGAGATCAGATCCGAAAGGATGTCCGCAGGAATCGAGAAGACTGAACCAACTATTTCGATTCAAACGGCTCAGACCAGTCCTGATCTATATGAAGAATTTTGCTGTGAGGAGAATCTCGCAGCCTAAAACACTCGTAAGGGTTAATTTGGTTGATTGTTTGGATGACTAAAAAGGCGGGATTTTTTCCCGCCTTTTTGTTTTTATTCTATCCTAACTTTCAGTGATTGTATTGAGTTTGGCCAGGAAGCTATTGTAATATTGTCGCCCAACCTGGACTACCGACCCCTGACTCATGGTGATCTCTTTGGTATTGAAGCTTTCAATCTGCCCCAGATTGACTATATATGATTTTTGAACTCGAAGGAAAAGATGAGAAGGAAGTATTTCCTCGATTTCCTTCATGGATTTCCGAATATTGTATTCCCTGTTCCGGGTGAAAATTCCTACCATGTTTCCGTTGGCTTCCACATAGTAAATCTCATCATAGGGTACTTTTTCAAAGGCATTATCAGCTTTGATATATACCGCGTCATTAACAAGAAATGGAGAATCAGAGGAGCTTGTTGAGCTGGGTGTCTCTACAACGGGCTTGGTCCGCTTGTTATAAAGCACAATTTCAACAATAGCATGGATGTCATTTGTATTGAAAGGCTTTACAATGAAACCTGCAGGGTTGATTCTCTTCGCTCTTTCAATGATGGTAGGGTCACTATAGGAAGTAACATATACTAGTGGAGCGTCCACCATTTGCTTTACAATCTCCCCTAGCTCAATTCCATCCTTATCGCCTTTGAGTTTGATATCCATAAATATCAAATCTGGGCGATACTTCTTTATGACTTTAATACACTGATTGGCAGAGTTGGCGATGTCTATGTTGACGTAGCCCAATAATTCTAAGATTTCCTGAATATTTTCAGCAATACTGGGTTCGTCTTCAACAATTAAAATCCGCTCTTCTTTCATATTAGCAAGCAAAAAAGGTGGTTTGGTGATTAATAAATTTTCCTCAATCGAGGGATATTTACCTCAATTAAGGAAATAATTTTCAGAAACCAAATGCTTTTTTGTGCATATGAAATTAAAGACTCATCATTTCTTTGAAGCGTGCTGCCTGTCTGCGACTTACCTCGATTCTGTCTCCTCCTTTTAATGTCACCACAAGCCCTCCATTAAACCATGGCTCGATTCCTTCGACCCATCCAAGGTTAATGATGTGCTTTCTGCTTGCTCTAAAAAAGGACTTTTCATCAAGCCTTTCGTCCAAAGCATTAAGGGACTTGTGAATCATCGGCTTCACATTGTCAAAGTAGACCTTGATGTAATTACCGTCAGACTCGAATAATCTCACATTGGCAAGTTTTACGAACCAGCAGCGATCTCCATCCTTCACAAAGACCTGATCATCAAGATTCAGTTTTTGAGAAGATCTGCTTGAGGAAACTTCATCCTCTTTTTTAGAGGCTTCGATTTTTTGAATAAGCTT
>CAZLUY010000242.1:0-3693 GCA_964562785.1 uncultured Limnohabitans sp.
CGCTTGTCAGCATATCGTTGGTAAAATATTTAAGAATCATGGCCTTCCTGAAGGTGTTTCTTCATTGGTAATTGGAGACTATAAAGTAGGGGAGATGCTTTCTAATGATATTCGTGTTCCTTTAGTTTCTGCCACTGGCTCCACACGTATGGGGAAGTTGGTCGGACAGGCAGTGGGTGCCAGACTAGGTAGATCTTTGCTCGAATTAGGTGGAAATAATGCAATAATCATTACCCCAGATGCCGATATGGATATGGCCATCAGAGGTGCTCTCTTTGGAGCAGTAGGAACCGCAGGGCAGAGATGTACAAGTACTAGGAGATTGATTATCCATGAGGGTGTTTTCGATGAAGTCAAAGACAGATTGGCTTCAGCCTATCAAAAGCTTGTCATTGGTAATCCTTTGGACGAGTCAAATCATGTAGGTCCGCTAATCGATACTGATGCTGTTGCAATGTATGAGGGAGCGATTAAGAAAGCTGAATCTGAAGGTGCAAGTGTCGTAGTCGAGGGAGGTGTACTCACTGGAGAAGGATATGAATCTGAATGTTATGTGAAGCCTTGTATATACCAGGCTGAGAACCACTTTGAAATTGTGCAGCATGAGACTTTTGCTCCGATCTTATACCTCATCAAATATTCTAAACTCGAAGAGGCCATTGCGATTCAAAATGGTGTTCCTCAAGGTCTGTCTTCCGCCATCATGAGTACCAATATGAGAGAAGCAGAAGCATTCCTTTCGGTTGCAGGTTCTGACTGCGGGATTGCCAATGTCAATATCGGAACTTCGGGCGCTGAAATCGGAGGTGCCTTTGGAGGTGAAAAAGAAACTGGTGGAGGAAGAGAGTCTGGTTCAGATGCCTGGAAGGCCTATATGAGGCGACAGACAAATACCATTAATTATTCCTCAGACTTGCCTTTGGCGCAAGGAATCAAGTTTGATATATAGAAGTACTTATTCTAATAACAGAAGGCTCGGAAATTTTTTCTGAGCCTTTTTGTATTTAGTCTTCCAAGGTTTGAGATTCTGGCTACTAAACTTCATTTCCTGAATAGATAAAAATTTATGAGCTCATTATCAATATTTTATAATCACGGTTTGTGGTTTTGTTTGTCTATTAAGAAATAGCTTTTACCTTTGCAATCCGTTTGAAGATCAATGGGAGCTTAGCTCAGTTGGTTCAGAGCATCTGCCTTACAAGCAGAGGGTCGGGGGTTCGAATCCCTCAGCTCCCACAAAAAAAAGCCTCGTGGAAACGAGGCTTTTCTTTTTTTATGCCTTGTCACTTTTACATTTTGTTTTCAAAGTCCTTGGATAAATATTACTTGGGACATACTTGTATGGACCGTTCGGATAGATTAAGAAGACATTTGTCAAATCATACAGGCTTTACTTCGAAATCAAAGGATTGGGTATTGGTACACTCGCAAAAGTTCTCGAATAAAAGTCAGGCTTATGCTCGAGAGAGAAAGGTTAAATCATGGAAGAGTAGAAAGATGATTGAGGAGTTGGTTCAGGGTAGTAATGATATTTAGTCATGTGCATCCCGATTTCAATCGGGAGGGTCGGGGGTTCGAATCACTCAGCTCCCACAAAAAAAGCCTCGTATTCACGAGGCTTTTTCTTTTCCTAGGCTGAACTTATTGAAGATTTAGAGAGAACCCGGCTCTGAACCATCTTCCTGGCATTTCAACAAAGCCTGCTTCTACATATTCTGTATTGGTGATATTTGAAGCTTCAGCAAAGAAGCCCAGTTTTCCTATTCGGTTATAATCTAACCTCATGTCCAAAATGAAATAAGGGTCTTGAGCCATACGCTCTACTTGTCTCATTTTAGTATTTAATTCCAGCTTGTTGCCAATTCCAACAAGCGCTCCAAAAATGACCTGATGCTTAAGGGCCGTCAAAGCATATCTTGTTTGAGTCTCTGAAGTATCATCCTGTAAGTCAGCATCGATGTAATTATATGAGATCATCAATTCACGGAGCTGAACAAAATTACCTGATGGATTAACCCGGTAACCCAAGCTTGTTTCAACACCCTGGAAGTTCACCTGATTGAAATTCTGTGGTTGCCAGGGATCGTCTTCATTCGCTCTAGCCCACTCAATAAGATTGTCTGTATCTCTCAGAAAATAAACTAATTCAGCTCTCAATGGTCCCTTATTCCACTTTCCACCAACTTCAAAATTTTGTGCTTCTTCCGGTTGAAGGTCTTCGTTTCCAATGTTTGTTGGGCCGATGTAATATAAGTCTGTGTAGGTAGGGATTCTAAAGCTTTTCCCATAGCCTGTATAAAACCTTAGATTCTGAGTCGCTTGGAATCCTAATTCAGCTCCTGGGAAATGTTTCCAGTCGTACTCAGAGTAATAATTCGAATAGATTCCTGCCCTTAAATCTACCTTTTCTCCAAACTGGAATAGGTGCTCCACAAAGACTCCGAACAAGGTCCGCTCATGATCTCCGAGGTTGGAGCTTTCAATGCTTTCTTCTCTAACCTCCAGCCCAAAACCTGTGGTCCCCAATGAGTTTTCAACCGATCCATTGGTCTCAAGAGCAAAGACATCTGTGGTATGATTATTTTGGAAAAACTCAGGTTCTTCCCTTCTTAGCCTAAACTCATCCTTATTTCTTCTCCAATAACCTCGTGTGTTGAGATTAAATCCTCCTGAACTGAATTGGTGAGAAAGAGATCCCAAAGTGGATTGAATGCTTTCCCACTGGTCTGGAAAGGTACTGGTATAAAAGCCGTTGGCGCCAAAAGTTCGATCAGTGTAGGCAATCATTCCTCTAAGACTGTTTCTTTCATTCAGGTCTACTCCTCCTTCATAGAAGACATTGCTGACCTCGTAATCTGAGTTATACCAGTGCCCATCAGAGTCATCATAGGAGATTGCAAGATTTTGCTTGTAGCTCCCTATGGGCAAGGATCCAGCTAACGAAATACCCTTCATTCCAAAATCTCCCGCATACCCCTGAAGATTAAGTCTTCTTTCTTCCGAAAGTTTAGTGATCACGTTGATGGCTCCAGCATAGGCATTCTGACCAAAAATTCTCGAGGCGGGTCCTTTTAGTACTTCGATCCGATCAATCTCAAGCATAGGGACCGGAATATTCATCATATGATGTCCAGTCTGAGGGTCACTGAGCTTGATGCCATTGAGTAGCATCAAAGTCTGCTCGAAGGAACCTCCTCGGATTCCGATATCTGCCTGAACTCCAGTTACTCCCCTTTGTCTAACATCAACACCTGGAACAAAAGCTAAAACTTCTTGCAGGCTCCGTGCAGGAGTGGTTTCAATATCTAATCTGTCTACAACCGTAATATTCCGGCTTTGCTTACCAAATGGAATTTGAATTCTGTTTTCCTGGATCACGATTTCATTCAGATCGGTCAAGGTAGAATCTTGTTGGGAAATCGCGGTTAGTTGGATTCCTAAAAAAAGGCCTAAAGCAAAAAGCGTTTTCATTCTTGTGGTTTAATTGAAGCGCAAATTTTATCTAAAAATAATCCAATTCCAACATTGGAAATAATCTAAAAAATTGTGAAGAAAGAGGCTCAATTTTGCGGACTAAGATGTATGGATGAATTCATTCCTTATTTTCATGAAAATTTTAAGTGAATGGAAAAAATGCTAGTGAGATTCCTTGGAGTTATAGCCTTGGGAATCATGACTTTCTCAGTTACAGCT
>CAZLUY010000243.1:0-2517 GCA_964562785.1 uncultured Limnohabitans sp.
AACACTTCACGATAATCCTCCACAGGACAATCTGGAGCGACCAACAGAATGGTCTCCTCCTGATCAATCCCAGACAGGTAAAAAAGATCATTGTTCTGCCTGAACTTCATGGTGCCATCCGCATTGGTTGGCATAATATCGTTGGCATTAAGGATCGCCATACTCTTAGGCTGAAGCTTTGTCTTAAGCTTCTTTCTGTTTCTCTGATAAAGTGATTTGGGAAGTGGTGAATATTTCATGGATGCTTTATTAATCTTTAAAAATGAGGCTTTTTAAACCATCTGCATACAAACTTAACATAAGTCAATCCGCATCAAAAGCGTCCTCTTTTCCGTACATTTGCCAGCCTTACAGCCTTCTAATGGTCAATATTAAAGAACTTCCCAATGGCATTCGAATAGTTCATCACGAGGTGACTCACACCCGTCTGGTGCACTGTGGATTTATCCTGAACATCGGATCAAGAGATGAGACCAAGGAACAGGAAGGTCTTGCCCATTTCTGGGAGCACATGGCATTCAAGGGTACTAAAAAAAGGAAGACTTATCATATCCTGAATAGACTTGAATCGCTTGGTGGAGAGCTTAATGCTTACACAACGAAAGAAAAGGTTTGCTTCTATGCCTCTACTTTAAAAGATCATTATCCAAAGGCAGCGGAACTTCTATATGACATCACTTTCAATAGCACCTTTCCTCAAAGACAAATTGAAAAGGAGCGTCAAGTAATTCTGGAGGAGATGGCCATGTACAGGGATTCTCCTGATGATTCAATTCAAGATGAATTGGATGCCTTGGTTTTCCAAAGCCATGCCTTAGGAAGAAACATCCTGGGATCGGAAGATACGGTTGGAAAGTTCAACCAAAGTGACTTCTTCGATTTTATCGGGACCCATTTGGACACCGAACAGATGGTCTTTTCTATCGTAGGGAATATTTCCTTCAAGAAAGCACTGAGATCGGTTGAAGGCCTACTAAATGAAATCCAACCTAAGAAGAGCCTCTATGCAAGAAGCCGATTTCAAAGCTATACGGCTCAGTCCAAATCAGTAAATCGAGATGTAACCCAGTCTTTATGCGCTATTGGCCGCCCTTCTTATTCCCTGCATGACCCGAAAAGGTATAAGCTCTTTCTATTGAATAATATTCTCGGTGGGCCTAGCATGAATAGCCGCCTCAATTTGGCACTCCGGGAAAAGCATGGCCTGGTTTACACCATTGAGTCAACCTATCACCCTTTTTCGGATGTTGGGTTCTTTGGGATTTTCTTCGGTACGGAGAAAAAAACACTAGGCAAGGCCCAAAAACTAGTTCAAAAAGAACTTTCCAATCTTAGAAATAAAAAGATGGGGACCATGCAACTGCATATGGCCAAGGAGCAGGTCATTGGTCAGATGGCAATGGCAGAGGAAAACTATTCTGGTCTAATGCTGGTCTATGGAAAGAGCTTATTAGATCATGGAAAAATCGACTCTCTGGATCACATCTTCGAAATGATCCGAAAAACAGAAGCCAAGGATCTGCAGGACATCGCTCAGGAAACCTTTGATCCGGATATGCTCACTACCCTCACTTATCTTCCTCACTAACAACCAAATCGGATGGAATTCATTGATCCAGCACTAAACAAATACTGTGAGAACCATACTTCAGGAGAAGACGAGCTACTACAAAACATCTCCAGAACCACACAGCTAAAAGTATTGCTCCCGAGGATGATTTCTGGTCCATTCCAGGGAAAGTTTCTGGAACTACTTACCAAAATGCTTAAACCCAAAAGAATTTTGGAATTAGGGACTTATACAGGCTATTCGGCCATATGTATGGCTAGAGGATTAGCTAGGGACGGTGAATTAATTACCATCGATATCAATGATGAATTAGAAACTCTTGTAAGAGGATTTTTTGACGAAAGTGGCTTGGGTAACCAGATTGATTATCGCTTAGGAACTGGCCTTAAGATCATTCCTGAGCTTGACGGCCCCTTTGACCTAGTGTTTATGGATGCGGATAAAATCAATTACTGCAACTACTTTGATCTCTTGATTGATAAGATTTCAGAGGGCGGATATATCCTTGCCGATAATGTGCTTTGGTCCGGAAAAGTTTTGGCTCCAGCCAATCAGAGAATGGACAAAGACACAGAGGCTTTAATTGCTTTCAACAAGAAAATCCAGGAAGACTCCAGGGTGGAAAATGTCTTGCTCCCAATCAGAGATGGAGTGATGATGATCAGAAAAAAATAAGAAGGGAAAAAAGGGAATCATTTTTGCCTAAGCTATCACGCTCAGAGCAAAAGCCTTTTTTCATGAAAAATTTCAACCGACTTCTTCTCTTTAGCCTTTTCTTCTGTCTACTGATTTCAGAAGCAAAAGCGCAGATTCCACAGGTACCTGCTGAAATGGAATTTGCTGATCTTTTGGTCAGAATAAACCCTCAGGCAAGAAGGGAAATTCAGCTCGATGTTGATGCTCAATACCGGAGCGCAAAGCATTTTCAGGCAAAGCTTGACCGGGTA
>CAZLUY010000244.1:0-9713 GCA_964562785.1 uncultured Limnohabitans sp.
CAAAGATGGTGCGGTGGATTTCACTCAAGGAGTGGAATACTACTCTGCTCTTAGAAGATTGAAAAAGCCTGTGGTTATGATGCAATATAAAGGCGAAAATCACGGGCTAAGTAAACTAGAGAATAGAAAAGACTATAGTGTGAGAATGATGGAATTTTTCAATCATCATTTGAAAGGCGAGCCCGCTCCTGAATGGCTAGAAAAAGGAATTGATCGTATAGATATGGATGCACACCTTGAAAAAAGAGCCTTTTAGAAAGGGTGAATTTTGAAATATGAAAAATGAAAAAATCCCGCAGTTTAGAGCTGCGGGATTTTTATTTGAACACAAATACCACAGTTTGTTGTTTAAATACTATGAATCCAGCTGTTTCTCCCCAAACTAAGCTTTCTCATAAGCTATATGCAGTCATTAATGCCATTGTCTTGGCTTTGGTAATCTGGTGGAATTATTATTCCAATACCGGAAATATTGGCGGGAAAACTGTTGGTGAATTAAGTGCAGCATATGCCAATTATTTCACCCCAGCTGGCTATGCTTTTTCTATTTGGGGGATCATTTATCTCACTCTATTATTTCAAGCATCCTATATCCTAAGGGCAGCCTTTAATCCAAAAATTGACGGAGATTTCATCTCACAAATGGGCCCTTATTTAATCATAGCCAATATTTTCAACGCAGGCTGGTTATGGTTCTGGTTGACGGAAAGCACTGGTCTTAGCGTAGTTGCCATGCTCGGAATTTTGTTCTGCCTGGTTATTGTCATTGTTGGTCTGGGTATGAACAATCGTGCTGCTAGTCCTCAAATTAGATGGATAGTACGAATGCCGGTTTCAATCTATGCCGGATGGATAACCGTTGCCACAGTAGCCAATTTCTCCGCCTACTTCGCGAAAATTGGCTGGACAGGCAACTTCATAGATGAAATTACCTGGACCATAATCATGATGGGCATAGCTGCACTAGTCAATATTTCCATAATTTTTCTTAGGAATCTATACGCCTTCCCATTAGTCGGTATTTGGGCACTCATTGCAATTGCTGTCAGACATTCAGGCGCTGCCAATTCTTTAAATGGGGCCGCTATTATTTGTGCCTCCTTAATTTTACTAGCCTTAGGTCTACAGCTTTTGCGCAAAACTATGGAGGCAAGAAAAAGGCGATTGGTGGTGTAGCTTTCAACCAAAAGCTAAAATCTCTCCAAAACTCTCATTAGCAGTACTAAACGGTTTTCTGACCACTAAACCCAATCCAAGGTTTTCTTTCTTATTGGGGTGCTAAATTTGTATTGCAATGAAAACCCAACACCAGCTATTAACCCTGATCGCCTACCTTTTGAGCTGCACCACTTACGCTCAGAAAATAAACGATCGATACAGACTCAATATCCAAAAAGCCAGCTCAGAGATCATTATTGATGGGATCCTGGATGAAAAGGCCTGGCTAGATGCAGATGTTGGTACCGACTTCTTCATGATTACTCCAATGGATACGAGTTTCTCTCAGGTAATAACAGAGGTTCGAATGACTTATGATGATGAAAATCTTTATGTAATCGCTGTCAATCATCATGCAGTTGAAGGAGATTATATCGTACAGTCTTTAAGACGAGATTTTAGCTTCGGACAAAACGATAATTTCATCTTTTTCATGGATCCCTTCGATGACCAAACCAATGGTTTTTCATTTGGCGCCAATGCAGCAGGAGCTCAATGGGATGGTCTCATGTCTAATGGCAACAGAATGGATCTCAGCTGGGACAATAAGTGGATTTCGAAAGTGAAAAACTATGAGGATAAATGGATTTTTGAGGCCGCCATTCCTTTTAAGACTCTTCGATATAAACCAGGGATTACCGAGTGGGGAATTAACTTCTCAAGACTCGATCTGAAGACCACTGAAAAGTCGGCCTGGGCTCCTGTCCCGAGACAATTCCCATCCTCCACCCTAGCATATACTGGAGTTTTGGCGTGGGACAACCCACCTCCTAAAGCCGGAACAAATATCTCCGTAATTCCATATGTTCTGGGAGGATCGACGACCGATTTCGAGTCCGACGAAGGCACTAACTACAGAGGAGAGGTTGGGCTGGATGCAAAAATTGGCTTAACCTCATCACTCAACCTTGATCTCACAGTTAATCCCGATTTTTCTCAAGTTGAGGTAGATCAACAGGTGACCAACTTAGACCGGTTTGAATTATTCTTCCCGGAGAGACGTCAATTCTTTCTGGAAAATGGTGACCTCTTCGGGAACTTCGGTTATTTCAGAATTAGGCCATTCTTTTCTAGAAGAATCGGCCTTAATTCACCCATTCAATTTGGAGCTAGACTTAGCGGGAAAATCAACAAAGATTGGCGTGTTGGCGCAATGAATATTCAGACTGGTAAAGTTGAGGAAGAGGGTCTGCCAGCCCAGAACTTTACTGTTATGTCCTTACAGAGACAAGTCGGTGCCAGATCCAACATCACCGGTATTTTTGTAAACAAGCAATCACTGAACTACACTCCACCTGAAGGAGATAGTCTGGAGACTTTCTCTCAATTCAATAGAAACCTGGGCCTAGAATATAACCTGGCTTCATCAAACAACCTTTGGACTGGAAAGGCCATGGTTTTAAAAAGCTGGTCACCAGATGGGTCTGGAGATGGATTTGTCCATGCAGCCAATCTTAACTATCAAAGTGGAAACCTGGAATGGGAGTGGTCTCATGAATATGTGTCTGAAAATTATACGGCTGAAGTCGGATTCGTACCTAGAAGAGGCTATTATCGAATCAACCCTGAGGTTAAGTATACTTTCTTCTCAAAAAGTGAAAAACTTCTGAGCCATGGACCATCTACAGGGACCAGCTTTTTCTTCAACACAGAAGGTGTAAAGACAGACCAAACTAGCTTCCTCTTTTACAATTTCAGGTTCCGAAGCCAAAGCAACTTTACGGTTTGGGGAGCTTATGACTATGTATTACTTCAGAGGCCTTTTGATCCAACCAATTCCGGAAAGCCAGAACTCCCGGCTGGAACTGAAGCTTCCTGGTTTGCCTGGGGAACAGAGTATAGCTCAAAACCTCAAAGCCTATTCACATATAGTTTTTCAACCAGAGCAGGGGGATATTATGAAGATGGGAATAGATATAATGTGAGAACGGAATTCGGTTATCGATTCCAACCTTATGTGGCCATTGCTATGAGCACTAACTATAATCATATAGTTATGCCTGCGCCATGGAACACAACCAGTTTTTGGTTGGTAGGGCCAAGAATTGATGTGACCATGACAAATACCTTGTTCTTGACCACTTTCGTCCAATACAATGAACAGATTGATAATATCAATCTTAATGCAAGGTTCCAATGGAGATTTAAACCTGCTTCAGATCTTTTCCTGGTTTATACAGACAATTACCTTCCGCAGCCATTTGGTGTGAAAAATCGTTCTCTAGTCATGAAATTCACCTACTGGTGGAACGTGTAAAAAATAGTATTCAATGCTAAGTCTTATCTTACTCCATAAAGCCGATAGATAATGAAATCAAGATTACTTACTCTTCTTATTGCCCTGCTCGTCCTAGTAGTTGGTGAAATCAAAGCCCAATCCCAAGACAGTAAATTATTGACTTTGGATAGGATTTATAATTCCTCAGAGTTTCGCCAGGAAAGACTTCAGCCTATTCAATGGATCCAAGGAGGCGAGGCCTATGTGACGGTTGACTTCTCAAGCTCAGGTAATGAACTCACCAGATGGGAGACTAAATCAGGCGAAAAATCGGTTTTTGTACCTGCCGGAAAATTGGTAGCTAATGGGCAAGCCATCCGAATTGAATCCTTCACTCTGTCAGAAGATGAAAGCAAGGTCCTGCTCTTTACAAATTCTAGTCGAGTCTGGCGTTCCAATACCAAAGGAGATTACTGGGTTTATGATTTAGAAACAGAGTCGTTAAGTCAGTTAGGTAAGGGTTTTGAGTCTTCCTCGCTGATGTTCGCTAAGTTTTCTTCAGACAATCAATTTGTGGCCTATGTTCACAAATTTAATCTGTATAAGGAGGATTTTGTATCGGGCGAAATCACTCAACTAACAGATGATGGGACTGATAAAATTATCAACGGAACATTCGATTGGGCCTATGAGGAGGAGTTTGGAAAAAGAGATGGATTTGCCTGGAGTCCTGATGGATCTCATATCTCTTTTTGGCAGATCGATGCCCGTGAAATCGGCACATTTTACATGATGAATAATATTGATTCGGTTTATTCTCAGCCTGTTCCTCTACAATATCCAAAAGTTGGACAAACTCCCTCTGGAGCAAAAATAGGTCTTGTAAATACAGAATCAGGTCAATTGACATGGGTTCCGATTCCTGGTGATGAAAAGGAAAATTATCTACCTGGAATGCAGTGGATCAATGAAGATTTATTGCTGGTTCAACAAATGAACCGTAAGCAGAATAAGCTTACAGTATGGACTTATCAACCTTCTTCCGCGAGTCTAAACGAGGTCTATGTAGAAACTGAAAAAACCTGGGTTGATCTTGGATATCCTGATATCTCCGCAAATGGCTGGGGCAATAATGATCTGAAAATCGTAGATGATAAAGAGGCATTTCTTAGAATGACTGAAAATGGTTCATGGCGAAATATCATTAAGGTAAATCTGGAAACGGGAGAGAAATCCCAGGTGACGCAAGACGAGTTTGATGTTGCCTCATTCGGTGGATTAAGTGATAAGGAAGTATTCTTTATCGCCTCACCTGAAGCTCCTTTCGAGCGATATCTCTTCTCCAAAAAATTAAACGGCAAGGGAGAAAAGACCCAATTGACTCCTGAATCATATGTAGGAATCAATACCTACGATATCTCCCCTAATGGCAAGTTTGCTATTCATACTCATCAAAGCGTTTCAGAGCCCAGAACGGTTAGATTGGTGGAACTCCCATCTCATGAAACACTGAGGGTATTGGTATCCAATGCTGATTACAAAGCCAAAAGAGAATCGCTCGCACTTCCAAAAGTAGAGTTTGAAGAAGTGACCACAGAAGAAGGGGTAACACTTGATGCTCGTATTGTTTATCCAATCGACTTCGACCCAAGCCAAAAATATCCGGTGCTTTTTCATGTCTATGGAGAGCCTTGGGGTGCTACCGCCACAAATACGCAAATTGGACTATTTGATATTATGCTCGCGCAAAAAGGCTATTTCATTATCGATATGGATAACCGTGGTACACCAACCCTGAAAGGCTCTGATTGGAGAAAAAGCATCTATAGAAATATCGGACAGATCAATGCAAATGATCAGGGATTAGCTGCTAAGGAGATTCTCAAAAAACCATATCTGGATGAAGAACGTGTGGCAGTTTGGGGATGGAGCGGAGGTGGATCTATGACCTTGAACCTCTTGTTCAAATTCCCTGAAGTCTATCAAACCGGAATGTCAGTGGCTTCGGTATCAAACCAGCTGATTTACGACAATATCTATCAAGAACGATACATGGGTCTTCCTCAGGAAAACCTCGAAGATTTTGTGGATGGCTCCCCAATTACCTACGCTAAAAATCTAGAAGGAAACCTTCTCCTTATCCATGGAACCGGCGATGATAATGTACATTACCAAAGTGCTGAGATGCTTATCAACGAGCTGATCAAGCATAATCGTCAATTCGATTTTATGCCCTATCCAAATAGATCTCATGGTATTTATGAAGGAGAAGGGACTACGATGCATTTGTATACTCTATTGACGAATTACCTCTTGGAGCATACTCCTCCAAATTAAAAAAAGACCTGAAAGCTCTGTATTTATCGGGACTTTGAGGTCTAATACGAACACCAAACCTCCGAGGTCTTTAAGACCTCGGAGGTTTTTTTTATTATGTGGAGTTCATATTCTCGTTGACCTCGCAAGTTTTATTTTACTTTGTCTTACCCTTGATAAATGGAATTTTCTGATCAATCATTGCTTGTTGTAAGGCTTGAGCCCCTGCATCAATTGATTCCACTTCCTGCATCAAGGTTTGGTATTTCTCCAGCATATCAGCAGCATTCGCTTTTTGACCATCCGTAACTGGAGGCTCCTGATTAGCGATGGTTCCATAAATGTATCCAATCTGCACATCTAACTTATTCGGGAAATTAATCACGTCCTGGAAAGTCTTTTGCTTTGTCTGGATCAATTTGGACTCAATCTCATCTATACTCTTCACTAGCTCCTCCGCCTGTTCATGCCATTCTGGGTACTCATCCCTTGAAACTCTCTCTTGAAGATCTTGCACTTGCGAACGAATAGACCTTATCTCTCCCACTCTATCTCTGGTGTTCACCAAGGCCTCTGCCAAAGGTTTCAAAGCTTCAAATTGGGCATCATAATCTGCTTGAGTTGCAGACCATCTTGGATCAGGATTTAACGTGAGCGTCTTAGTTTCGCTAAAGTCTCCATAAGTGAAGACGGCCTGATATTCTCCTGGAGGCACCATTGCTGGACCAGATTCTAATCCTGAAAACACTCCGGGCACCAAATCAAAGCCTAGAACGGCGAGATCCCAGTGAACCTTATTCATTCCTTTTTTCACTTTGATCTTATCCTTTTCAGCTTCTGGATCGGAACTGAAAGTCCGGATTACAGAACCATCTCGATCTTTAATTTGAACCTCCATATGAACCGAATCTTGGATTTCTGCCACGTAGTAGTTCATCATAAAACCTTCATGTGGGTTTTGTCCCATTTCAGGAGCTTCGGTTCTGAATGCCAAATCCCTTATTCCATCTTCAGGTTGGTAAACATAGAATTCTGCTCCCTTAGCCTGCTGCATTTCATACAAAGGACCAAGATCATCCAATACCCAGAACGCTCTTCCCTGAGTCGCAACGATCATATCGTTATCCTGAATCATCAAATCCGTAATTGGAACAATTGGAAGGTTTTGCTGGAATTCTTTCCAGTTTTGTCCATCATCAAATGAAACATAAAGCCCCAATTCAGTTCCTGCATAAAGGAGTCCTTGTTGATTTGGATCTTCCCTTACAACTCTCACATGGGCCTCATCTGCTATCCCGGTTGCGATTCGATTCCAGCTTGCTCCATAATCAGATGATTTAAAAATATGTGGAGTGAAATCATTGTACTTGTAGCTATTGAAGGCCACATAAACCGTAGAAGGGTCATGAGGTGAAACCTCGATCTGATTTACCATTCCTTCAGGTGTCCCTGGGATGGTAATATTGCTCCAGCTTTTCCCTCCGTCCTGGGTAACATGAAGTAAGCCATCATCTGCACCAGCGTAAAGCACATCAGGAGTATGTGGTGATTCCGCTAAGTAATAAATGGTATGGAATACTTCTCCTCCGGCTCCTTCATTAGTAATAGGTCCCCCACCCCATCCGATATTCGCTGTATCATTCTTAGTCAGGTCAGTAGAAACTTCCTCCCAGCTTAAGCCTCTGTTCGTAGTTTTTAATACCACATTACCCGCATGATAAATAACACTAGGATCATGCTTTGAGGCAATGATTGGAGCATTCCAATTAAACCGGTACTTAACTTCTCTTGGATTAGATCCTAAGCCTAAAAATGGATAGGCCATCACATCTTTCTCCAATTTCGTATCAGCGTTCCATTCGGTGATTATTCCCTGATAGCAGCCAGAGTAGATATAAATCGGATTATCAGGATCAAAAGCAGAATAGGCAGATTCACAACCACCAACTGGATAAAACTCACTCCAACCAATTCCTCTGCCATTCGCTCTTGAAGCGATGGAAACAGAAGAATTATCCTGTTGCCCTCCATAGATTCTGTAGGGGAATTGTCGATCAACATTCACCCGATAGAACTGGGCCGTGGGCTGATTATCCTGTCTTGACCAATTCACACCTCTATCTATAGTAACATTTGCTCCACCGTCATTCGCATTCACCATATAGTTTGGGTGCTCTGGATTAATCCAAAGCTGGTGATTGTCTCCATGTCGGGTTCTCATGTTTCTGAATGTCTTTCCACCATCAGTTGATTCAACTAATGGAGCATTCATGATATAAACCGTTTCCTGTTCAGTCGGGTGAGCCTGAATGTGCATGTAATACCAGGATCTGGCCCTTAGTAATCGGTCTGGGTTGACCAATCTCCAGCTTTCACCAGCATTATCAGATCTGTACAACCCTCCTTTTTCAGCTTCAATGATTGCCCAAACTACATTGGAATTCGCTCTGGAAACAGAGATACCCATCTTTCCTAAAGTACCTTCAGGTAGGCCTTTTTCCATTTTCTCCCAACTGGCTCCCATATCTGTAGATTTATACAAGCCGGAACCAGGTCCACCACTTTGAACTTTCCACGGGAACCGTCGATGATCCCAATAGCTGGCATAAATAACCCTTGGGTTATTCATGTCCATACTCAAGTCGGCCACACCGGAATTCTCGTCCACATAGTGCACCTTCTCCCATGAAGCACCTCCATCCACAGATCTATATATTCCTCGATCCTCAGTGGCTCCATAAGGACTTCCTTGAGCACCTACTAACAGTACATCGGGGTTATCAGGATGAACAACAATCTTTGAAATCTGTCTCGTTTTCTCCAGTCCCAAATGAGTCCAGGTCTTGCCTGCGTCGGTGGATTTATAAATTCCATCCCCATGGGATGTCATCACACCTCTGACAGGAGCTTCTCCCATTCCCACATAAACTACATTCGGATCGGATTCAGAAACTGTAATTGCACCAACTGAGGCGGTATTAAAAAAGCCATCTGAGATATTTTTCCAGCTTTCACCGGCATCTGATGTCTTCCATACTCCTCCAGTAGCCCCCATATAATAGGTCATGGGGTCCTGAACAACTCCGGCTATAGCAGTGGCTCGACCTCCACGAAAAGGGCCAACCAATCTAAAATCCATACCCTGATAAAGGGTGCTATCAACTTCAGGTGGTGGAGTTTCTTGATTCTTTTTTTTCTTTTGGGAAAAAGTAGGATTGGCCAAAAGGCACAATGCGAGGGTGATAAAGGCTAAAGAGCCTTTTAAAAAGAACTTCATAAGGTAAAGGTTGATGGTTGAAAAGGAATTTAGGGAAATGGTCTGAAAAAACCTTATCGAGGCGCCTTTAGGGAACCAACCACTGCCCCTCCCAATCTTCACCAACTCTTTTGAAGTCAATTCTTAAGTGATTTAGCCGGTCCAGCTGAAGGATCTCAATACTTTGAGGAATAACCTTAAGCACAGCAAAATATTCAGAGTCCATCTCCTCAGGCCACTCCCATCCTTCTTCTGGCTTGGAAATTTTAGTTCCAGGATCTAGTCTGGAATTATAGGCCTTTTGTGCATCCCCCTGCACCCTTGGCCAAAATCTATTTAGAACCTCATCCTCTTGGTGGATCTTCACCTTGGCCTGAACTCTGATCTGAACCCGCTTCTTCGGATGATAAAAGTGTAGTGAAACGGAATCCTTCAATCCCATTTCCTTTGTCTTCTCAGACCTTGAATCTGTGAACATGTAGAAGTTAAGTGATTGATCCACTTCCCTAAGAACAACGGTTCTCAGCTCTGGATAATCTTGACCGATGGTTCCAAGATTTACATAACGAAAAGGATGCTTGGGATCAAGGGCTCCCCTGTGGAGCTCATGAGATATGCTTTCCCAGATATCATCTTTGGCGCTATTCGAATCAAACAACATTATTGTTCCAGGGATTGAGCTTCTAAATATTCAATCTCACCTTC
>CAZLUY010000245.1:0-5345 GCA_964562785.1 uncultured Limnohabitans sp.
TCTCCCTGACGGTAATCATTTGGTTCTTCTCCCACGGTTGACCAGGTATGAGTCAGTCCGCTTGAGGTGATTTCATAAAGACCTCCTGGGAACCTAGAATCTTCAAGTTTCATCAATTCAGCAATATGACGATCTCCACTAAGGAGGATTGGATTCCGAACATTGGTTTTTTCCAATAAGTCAAGGAGTCTCTCCCTTTCATTTGGGAAATTGGCCCATTTCTCATAGGCGTGTTGAGTAGGCAATACTTGTATTCCACTACCAATAAGTGTGATTTGGGCTTTGGGATCCATCAATTCTTTCTCCAGCCAATTCCATTGAGCTTCTCCAAGGAGTTGCCCCTCCTTATTAGGTTGATATACCCGATCAATCCTTTGCAAGGTATCCCGGAAGTATCTGGCATCTAAAAGAATCAGCTTGACCAAATTCTCTCCTTCTCCAAGAATATGACTTGAGTATGCGCCCTCTCTACTTCTTTCGGGAGCATCCGAAGGAACATCAAGAAAATCTAATAGTATCTGCTGAGATTCCCTTTTGAAAGCATAATCCTTACCACCATCGTTGACGCCATAATCATGATCATCCCATATTCCAAAAATCGATACTTGAGATTTTAATTTCACATAAGACGTAATTGTGTCCTGAGCATCATATTTAGACCTCAGTAGATCCATATCCTCTGTATCTCCATAGATATTATCCCCCAACCAAATCCAATGCTCGGGTTCATCTTCAATGATGGATTCCCATAAGGGCTGAGGTTCATCATGCTTGTTACAAGATCCAAAAGCAATCTTTAAAGGTTTTACCTCTTGTTTTTCCTTGACTGGAGAACAAGCAAGGCCAAAAGTCAAAATGATTAGAATGACGCTAAGAGAACTTTTCATGAGATAAATTTTTGTGAAAATGCTAAAACCCTTTTAAACCAAAAGGCTAATTAAAAAAAATGGCAATTTCTTAACACAACGGTCATCCACTAAAGAGTTAAAACTCTTGTTAATCAGACGATTAATTAAGAAATTATAAGAGGGCTCTAAAGACCGAGTCTTTTTTTACCACTTTTTAATAAGCTCATTTTTAAACCGATAAACATCATGGCTACTCATTACATAATTACTAACCGAGAAGTAAGTACCAGAGAAGGAAAAGAATTCAAATCTGTAAATGCCAAGGAATATATTCGAATAGACGGAAAGGATGAAGCCCGTCACAATCTCAGATACGGTACGGTAACCTTTAATCCAAAAAAGACTGGAAACCTTGACGACTATAATGTTAAAATTTTTCCAGATGCGAGCTCCTCTTTATTAAAGGGTTACTCTGAGAACCAAGTTGTAGATAAAAGCAGCTTCGGTTCCACCAAGGTATTCGAAGGCCTTTACAAAAAAGGCAAAGGCACAAATAAGAGACGGGACATTCTATTTTTTATCCATGGTTTCAATTCCGACCTAAAAGACTCTTTGAATACTTTGGGAGACCTGCACCGATTGTATGTTGAACCTGAGGATTCTCCTGTTACTGACATTGTGTTATTCACCTGGCCCGCAATGTCGAAACTTCTCAAATACAGATCTGACGAGGATGATGCGGTTCAATCGGGTTTTGCTTTGGCCCGGTCCATGGCTAGTCTTAGAGAGTTCTTTAAAGCCAAAATCAAAACAGATCCAGACTTATGCAGCCAGAATATCCATCTATTATGTCATAGTATGGGTAATAAGGTTCTCGAAAGCATGATTAAGTGTTTGGATGACATGAATATTTCCAGGATAAGCCTTTTCGAAGAAATCATACTAGCAGCTGCAGATATAGACTATAATGCCCTTGAGGAACCTAAGCCCATGTATGAATTAATAGACTATGGAAAACGGATTCACATTTATTACCACAATAAGGACAGAGCCTTAGGCATTTCCGAAAACACAAAAAATGCTTTTAACAGATTAGGAAAATGGGGTGCAAAAAAGAGCGATCGACTCCCAGATGATGTATACGAAAGTGACGTAACCGACATAGAGGACGAATTGGAATTCAAGAGTAAAAAGTTCCATCATTGGTACTATACGGACTCGCCTTCGGTGGTAGGAGATATCAAAAGAGTACTTCTAGGAGATGAATCTGTTTTTAACTTTTAATCATGCGGTTCTCAGATCTTCACACACATAATCATATGCGTCCGCATTTTTGGATGCAGGAGAACCTTAAGCGTTTTCAACGAAAAAATGCATTTAGTCCTTGGACGGTAATCGCCTCAAATAGAAAGGGTTACCTAAAGGGAAAAATGGGAGCATCATACAGTCAGGCCGACCTAGTAAAAGCATGGAATGCAAATATTCGATTGACCTTTAATTCCCTTTATCCCTTGGAAAGACAATTCGTAAGAGGCTTCAAAGTTAAGCGAGGAAAGGACAGATGGTACAGATTTCTCATAAGCTATGCTACCTCACACAAACTTCCACTTCGGGACTTGATTCAAACGGCTTACATGAGAATTCCTGATGAATCTGTGGATTACTTTCAGTCTGATAGCTATGACTACTGGGAATCACTCAATCGGGAAATGAAGTTTGTCAATCAAGATGCAGGAAACAGGATCAATAGAAATAAGATTTTTTCTCCAGGTGTAGCAAGGAGAATTTTTGAATCCAAACGAAAAAGAAGAAGGAAGTTTGCGGATGAAAACCAGGCTTTGAATGCTCAATATCAAATTCCTCAAACCGTCTCAGAGCTTTCAAAATCGCTTACGGATGATAGTGAAATCACCATGGTAATTACCATTGAAGGTGCCCATGCATTAGGAACAGATAAGGCTCCAATCTCAGAGATTTCGAAAAGAATTCACGAAGTAAAGAAAGACTGGCCAGTTCCGGTATTCTTCATCACCTTTGCCCATCATTTTGACAATAAGCTATGCGGCCATGCTCATAGTATTCCCGATATGGGCAAGATGCTTCTGGATCAGAAAATAGCTCGAAACGCAGGTTTTAATGATAATGGGAGAAGAATTGCCCGAGAACTTCTCGGCCTTAATAGCCAATTAGAAAAAGATGCTAGCCTGGGTTATAGGATCCTTTTGGATGTGAAGCATATGAGTGCGCTTTCAAGGAAGGAGTATTATGAGGAAATCATAAAACCTTGTCTTGCGAAAGGAGATATAATACCAGTAATCGGCTCACATTGCGGTTATTCTGGCCGGGACACCTTAGAAACACATATCAAATTACAGGATAGTGAAAGAGATGATTACTGTGAATTGTGTGGTGATGAATCACACCTCAAAGGATTAAAAAAGAAGGAGAAAAAGAAAATTATCGAGTCTTTCCCAAAAGGAAAATTCAACTCATGGAACATCAATCTCTGCGATGAAGACATAGAAATCATTGTAAAAACTAATGGGCTATTCGGCTTATCCTTTGACCAAAGAATACTAGGCATCAAATCCTCTGATCCAGAATCAAGGAATGGAATTGATCTCATTTGGGATAATATCAACGCAATTGCCAAGTCGGCCTATGGCAACCCTAATCTTAATGTGGAAGAGAAAAAGAGGGTCTGGAAATGTCTTACAATCGGAACAGACTTTGAAGGTCTTATCGACCCGCCTAACCCCTATCCTTCGGTTTTACAGTTTGGACTGGTCGCTCAACACCTCATAGCAAAGCTTGAAGAAGAACGAGCAAAACCAGACGCGGATCACCTCAAGCACATTTCAACTCAGGAGGAGTGCAGGAAACTAGTGGAAAACTTTTGCTTCAATAATGCTCAAGATTTTGTCAAAGACAATTTTCCAGTTTGATTTTCAACTCTGATTATCCCCGAAGATTTCCTTGACAACCCATCCTTTGCCCCACTCGTCCATTTCCTTTTGTGTCCAAAGCTCAGGAAAGAAAATGACTTTCTGGAAACGAGGTGGAAGAAATTTTTGCCAATTCGTTCCACCTGTAGCAGCTATGTCTACTGGATCTCTTTGGAGGTAGCGAACGGCTGATTTGTAATGTGCCAAAGGCCAAAAAACATTCGCCTTTAGATCGAATTGCTTCATAAGCTCTTTCAACTCCTCAGATGGCTTTACCAAAGCTTGGTATTTTTGCCAGATATTCTTCCTTCGATATTCCTCGATTAATTCGATCAACTTTTTCCCATACTTCAGTTCAAAGTTTTTCAAAGTGAGCGTCTTCTCCCCTGTTGCGAGCTCAATCGCTCCTTTTTGCCAATACAAATGTTCAAAGAGATCATCTGCTGGAGAATGATAATCATGCTCATCTCTAAACTCCAGTGACACCAGGTTAAAAGCATCCGCAGCCATCAGCTCAATTTCTCTGTATTGGGCACTTTGGAATCCGCTTGACGGAAGAAGGGACATTCTAAACTTTAGAAACTGCTCCCTTTCCATACCTTTCCACATCATCGCAAAAGAGCTAATCAAATGATCGAAATACATCAGAATACGGTCCAATCTCTCTTTAAAAAACACCTCATCTATTGGGTCTCGATCAGAGATTTGCTCCATTTCTGAAATAATCAGCTTAAAATATAGCTCTGTTATCTGATGATAGATGATAAAAATCTTCTCATCCTTAAAAGAGGTTTTTGGCTGCTGCAAGGACAACAAAACATCCAAATTGATGTATTCCCAATAAGTCAGATAATCAGCATACAAAAGCCCTTCGAGATAGGAAAGCATGTCCTGCCCTGAGGATTTGAATTTTTCCTGAAGCTGATGAATCTTGTCTAAAATTTTTGGGTCAAACTCTGATTCGTGCATGGGTGTTTTTAATCAAAAGTGTAGCTTTTTCAATGCGTTTCTATTTACTTCGAAAGGCATTGAATTTGATATTCAAAAGCAAAATTGAGCTTAATAATTCAATAAAAAAAATGAGTATGGAGTCTGTAGAAATACAAAAATCAATGAAGCAGGATTTATTTGACGGGGTGGATTTTCTTGATCTCGATGATCTCCTGACAGAGGAGCATAAGCTAATCCGCGAATCGATCAGGGATTTCGTCAAGAAAGAAATTTCCCCTTACATAGAAGACTGGGCTCAGAAAGCTCATTTCCCTTATGAGATTGTCAAAAAGTTTGGTGATGTGGGTGCCTTTGGACCACAGATTCCGGCTGAGTATGGGGGTGGTGGACTTGATTATATATCCTATGGCTTAATCATGCAAGAAATTGAGCGGGGTGACTCAGGAATGCGTTCGACGGCCTCTGTTCAAGGTTCACTCGTCATGTATCCTATCTACAAATTTGGTAGTGAGGAACAGAAACAAAAATTCCTTCCCAAACTAGCTTCTGGTGAATATCTGGGTTGCTTTGGTCTCACCGAACCTGATCATGGATCTAATCC
>CAZLUY010000246.1:0-5802 GCA_964562785.1 uncultured Limnohabitans sp.
GCTATTTTAGAAATTTACCATGGTGAAGATTTCGGCGTTGAGATGAAAGGAGATAATTCACCTTTGACTTTGGCAGATCAAGCTGCTCATAAGGTTATAGTTAGTCATTTGAAGGCAACTGGTCTGCCGATTTTATCAGAAGAGGGAAGAGATATTCCTTATTCAGAACGTAAAGACTGGGATTATTTCTGGATGGTAGACCCTTTAGATGGAACCAAGGAATTCATCAAGAGGAATGGTGAGTTTACCGTGAACATTGCTTTGATCTATCATGATAAACCAATTATGGGAGTCGTTTATGCACCAGTTTTAGATTGGTTGTATTGGGGAAATAAAGAAGAAGGTGCCTGGAAGGTCAATGAAGAAAAAAGGTTATTCAAACTTGAAAAGGCGAAATCCAAAACAGTGAATACAATTGTGGCTAGTAGATCTCATATGAGTGCTGAGACAAAAGAGTTTATAGATCAATATCATGGTGCTGAAGTAATTTCTATGGGCTCTTCTTTAAAACTTATGCTGGTTGCAGAAGGAAAGGCCCAGGTTTACCCTCGATTTGCTCCTACAATGGAATGGGACACTGCGGCTGCTCATGGAGTTATCAATTCGCTTCAGGGTGAAGTAAACCAATACCCTGATGGAAGTGAAGCCTTGAAATATAACAAGGAGAATCTATTAAATCCTTGGTTCATATGTTCACATTGATAATAGCTTTCTGATCAAAATTTCAAACCACTTAATAGGCTTCTTGTAAGCCTTTTTTTGCATCTCATGAAAAATTTTGCATTCGTTATTGAAAAGATTGCAATGGGTGGGGGATTTGGATTGTTTTTTGATAATTTTGTATGGAAGTAAGAGTAGACATGAACTTTTTATTTGCATCATTAATCGCCTTCGCGATAACTTTTTTAGTACTTCCGGTACTTATTAAGGTACTGACCAAAAAGAGACTGGGTGATTCACCGGGTGGCAGAAAAATTCATAAGAGCTTTGTTCCATCTATGGGAGGAATTGCCGTATATGCAGGAACTGCCGTTGCATTAGCAATCTGGGCTTGGCAATATCCCATTCCAGATATTAGATACTTACTCGGAGCAATTTCAATCATGTTTTTCGTCGGTTTGAGGGATGATATGGTTGAGCTCAAGGCTTCCCATAAAATCCTAGGACAGCTTGTTGCTGTTCTTTTGGTCGTTGTGGTTTCCGATGTAAGGATCAAGGACCTTCATGGATTCCTGGGGGCGAATGAACTTAACCTGTATGTAAGTTATGCCTTCTCATCTTTTGTTATCCTAGCCTTGACCAATGGATTCAATCTGATTGACGGTTTAGATGGTCTTGCCGGAACAATGGCTGCTATTGTTTTTTCATGTTTGGGGTCTTGGTTTATGCTTCAGGGCATTGAGAGTTATGCGTTGCTTTCATTCACCTTTTTAGGCGCTATAATAGGATTCCTTTGCTTTAATTGGCATCCAGCCAAAATCTTCATGGGTGATACTGGTTCCCTGACCCTAGGCTTTACAATGGGAGCATTGGTCATAGCCTTTATGGAGGAAAATGCTGCTCTTCCTGTCGATTCTGCTTTTAGGTTTATGCCAACCTTCACCGTTGGAATTACCTTGATGCTCTTTCCACTATACGACATGGCAAGGGTCTTTACTCGTAGAATACGTAGGGGCAAAGGTCCTATGACTCCAGACAAAAGTCATGTGCATCATTTTTTGATGCGTATGGGATTAAGGCATGATCAAGTCACATTGATTCTTGGAATTACTCAAATAGCTTTTATTGTATTAATCTATCTTCTTAGAGATTACTCTGACCATGTAGCATTACCGATAATAAGTGCTCTGGTATTGATAATAGGATATAGGTTGGATCAGGTTACTGTGAAGTATGTTAAAAAGAAAGTGAAGAAAGAACCACGGGTTTTAGAGTCTAAAACTAAAGCAAGAGTGGCTGCTAAAGCCAAAATTGATAGAGGTGGCTTTAAGGATAGTACCATTAATCTCAATTGATATCCGTCAATTTCGAATGCATTAAAATGATCTGTAAAGATCATTTTTTGTTTGTTAACATTCTGGTTTGGTTTTTGATCCTATTGAAACTAAATTTAATAACATCTTTACACCCTTAAAGGTATTATGTCGTTTAAAGTCCCCATGTCTTTCCCTGTCTTTGAGGGGAACGAAGAGAAGTATTCAAGAATGGCGATTCAATCAGGCCATCTTGCTACTCATGGTGAATTTATTGGGAGATTTGAACGAGCGATCTCAAGGAAATTAGGATCCCACGAGGCAATTGGGTTAAACTCAGGTACTTCTGCACTGCATCTAGCAATGGTTCTTCTCGGGATTGAGAAAGGGGATGAGGTTATTTGTCAGTCATTTACTTTTTGCGCATCAGCAAACCCTATAGTTTATTTAGGTGCAAAACCAATTTTTGTGGATAGTGAAAAGGAAACATGGAATATGTCTCCGGAATTACTAGAAGATGCCATCTTAGATAGACTTAACGAAGGCAAAAAGCCTAAGGCCATTGTCGTGGTGCACCTTTTTGGCATGCCTGCCCGAATGAAAGAAATTCGTGAAATTTCTAAAAGGTATAGAATTCCTTTGGTTGAAGACGCTGCTGAGGCTGTAGGCTCTAAGCAGTCAGGGTCTTATTGCGGCGCACTTGGTGACATCGGGATTTTCTCCTTTAATGGAAACAAAATCATTTCCTGTGGAGGAGGAGGTGCTCTAATTTCTAATGACACTAAAATTCTTCAGCGAGCACGATATCTCTCAACTCAGGCAAGGGAGGATTTACCCTATTACCAGCACCTGGAAATTGGGTATAACTATAAGTTGAATAATCTAGCGGCTTCAGTAGGCTTGGCTCAATTCGAACAACTTGAAGGTTTTATAGAAAAAAGGAGGTTGATTAATCGTAGGTATAGGGAGTTGCTTTCTAACGTTGAGGGAATTGAATTTCAAAATGAGCCTAATGACACTTTTTCAAATTATTGGCTTACTACAATCCTAATTGATCCAAAAATTTCTGGAACAACCAATGATAAATTAAGAGTTCGATTAATGCGAGAAGATATCGAAACTCGTTTTTTATGGAAGCCCTTACATCTCCAGCCTGTATATCGGAATATGCCATATTATGGTGGTGAAGTTGCAAAAACACTTTTTCAGAGAGGGCTGTGCCTTCCAAGTTCAGTGAATCTAACACTTGAAGATCAAGAAAAGATTGTTGATCTGATGAAAACAACTTTGGTCAAATCTTATACCTAAGTGATTTATTCCAATTTTTTTAAAAGAGCTATAGACGTCTTCCTGAGTCTGGCCATGTTGATTTTACTAAGCCCTGCATTCTTGCTACTGTATTTGGTTTTGTCTGTTTACTTTTTTGGTAACCCTATTTTCGCACAAGAAAGGCCTGGAAGGAATCATACCAATTTCAAGATTTTAAAATTTAAAACGATGACAGATGAAAGAGACTCAAAGGGAGCCCTTTTATCCGATTCTGCAAGATTAACTCCCTTGGGTAAATTGATAAGGCGGTTTTCCCTTGATGAAATGCCACAGCTATTTAATGTGATCAAAGGGGATATGAGCCTTGTAGGGCCTAGGCCTTTGCTGAACGAATACCTTGAACTATATAATCCCTTCGAGGCGCGCAGACATGAGGTACGACCCGGTGTAACCGGCTGGGCTCAGATAAATGGAAGGAATGCCATTAGTTGGGAGAAAAAGTTTGAACTGGATATTTGGTATATAGATAATCTTTCCTTTTTGCTTGATATGCAAATTCTTTTCAAAACACTTTTCAATGTTTTATCAGGAAAAGGAGTCACACAACAAGGTCATGTTACCGTTGGTAAATTTAAGCGTGGAAATTACCCGAAAACTCAAACGGCTGATTTAAAGTAGTTTGTGTTCAGTACGGATTTTTTGAAGGATTTAGATTTTTGATGTGAAAATTCCAATGAAAAGGGCCATTCTTGTTAATTTTTCCAAAGTTGCTTACTTTGCCATTAGATTCTGAGAATAATTAGTATCAGACAAATACGATTTGTTCTTTTAATGAATTAGCTATGACTTTTTTAACCCGGCTCAAAATCCTTCCCAGATGGATTATTGCCTCTTTTGATGCTCTTGTACTTTTTTATTGTGCCCTCTTTGGGTACCTGGTTAGATTCAATTTTGACCTTGCTATGGTTGAACAAAACGACGCGTTCGTTGGAAGCTTGACTTTCACCATCGGTGGTCTTCTTGTTATGCAAAATACAAGGAGCTATGAAGGAATAGTTAGGCATACAGGTTTTAGAGATGGTGCGAATATTTTTAAAACGGTTGTTGTAACCTTTACATTGTTTCTCTTTCTCAATTTCTTTTCAGGGAATTTTCTGAACGACAGGTTTTTGCTACCATCCTCTGTTTTAATAATTGCAAGTTTGTCCTCATTATTCGTTTTGATCTTTTATAGACTGTTGGTGAAGGAGCTTTTCGTTTATGTTAAAAATGGGGTTACCCAGAATGATGTTAAGCATGGAGTGATTTTTGGAGCCGGTGAGGCCGGCATTATTGCTCAAGACGCCATCAAGAGTGACAGAGATACAAGTTTCAATACGGTGGCCTTTTTGGATGATGATCCTAAAAAAGAAGGCAAGAATATAGATGGCAAAAGAATCTATAAAGGACTGAGTAAATTAGAAAAGCTTGTCGAGGAACAAGGAGTGACGGAATTAATCATTGCCATCAGAGATCTCTCCATGGAGAGAAAAAATGAGATTGCGGATGAATGTCTAAGGTTGAACGTTACTGTCTCAATAGTTCCCCCGGTTAATCAATGGATTAATGGTGGACTTACTGCTGAAGCTATTCGGGAGGTTAAGATTGAAGATCTTTTGTCTAGAGAACAGATCGTTCTTGAAAATCCGAGAATCCAAGAGGATGTCCAGGGAAAAGTTGTTCTTGTTTCTGGTGCCGCTGGATCTATTGGTAGTGAACTGTGCAGACAGATCAGCCATTATAAACCGAAGCTTCTCATATTACTGGATATTGCAGAATCTGCATTGTATGATGTTGAACAGGAGTTCAAGGAGAGTAGATTGTCATGCCCAATTCAGGTTGTATTAGGGGATGTAAGGAATAAAAAGAAAATCAAGGAGGTCTTTAGAAAATTCAGGCCAGATATTGTTTTCCATGCTGCAGCCTATAAGCATGTTCCTATGATGGAAAACTATCCAGAGGAGGCAATCCAGTCCAATATCATCGGTACAAAAATATTGGCTGATCAAGCAGTACTCTCTCAGGTGGACAAATTCGTCTTTGTATCTACCGACAAGGCAGTAAACCCAACCAATGTAATGGGGGCTAGTAAGAGAGCCGCTGAGATGTATGTTCAAGCTCTTAATGAATACCTGGAAACCAACCACAAGAAATATCACACTAAGTTCATTACCACTCGCTTCGGCAATGTTCTTGGTTCTAATGGATCTGTTATTCCATTATTCAAGAAGCAGATTATGAATGGAGGGCCACTTTCTGTCACACACCCAGAAATTACACGCTATTTCATGACTATTCCTGAGGCTTGTCAGCTAGTGCTAGAAGCCGGTGTAATGGGAGAAGGTGGTGAGATATATATTTTCGATATGGGTGAGCCTGTAAAGATTCTTGACCTTGCTAAGAAGATGATTCAACTTTCAGGGAAGAAGGTTGATGAAGAGGTGAAAATTGTTTTCACTGGCCTTAGAGAAGGAGAGAAGTTGTACGAAGAGCTCTTGAACGATTTTGAAACGGTGAAAAT
>CAZLUY010000247.1:0-5207 GCA_964562785.1 uncultured Limnohabitans sp.
CTGGAAATCTTCAATCAGCGTTTCTCCAGACGATCCTAGGCAAAACTCACCTGTCCAAGGGTAAAGTGACCTATCCGTTTGCAGATGATTACAGAAAATCGAGGGAATCCCAAGGTCTGGCGAATAGTCCACAGGATCTAATTTCCTTCATCTCAAGCGAATACAGGTTTAAGAATAAATCCAATCTTCAAAATTTCTATTTCCAGCAAAGATTCAATTCCTCTGAAGTAGATGATGCCCTCTCGGTGAGGGATTACTTGGAGCACTATAGTAAACCAGAAAACAATGGCTGGTCGACCTCAGAAGTGGCCGATCTCATGAAGCTAGATAAGCTTCTTGATGAGTCTATACTTAAACTTTCCAATGGCGAAACAAGAAGGTTAGCCATCGCTTTGGGCCTAATGGAAAATCCGAGAATTTTTCTGATGGATCACCCAACTACTGGTCTTGACAAACAGAGTCGAGAAACCTTTAGTGAGGTTTTGAAAGCCATTACCACAAAAGGGATTCATGTTATCCTAACTTGTTCCTCTCATGAGATTCCTGAAGGAGTGAGTAAAGTTGGACAACTGAATTCGTCTGGATTAAGGGAATTAACAAATTGGCGTAATTTATCGAATGAGGAGTCTGACTTTAATTTTCCATTTGACCGAAATCTTTTAAACGAATTGCTTTCGCCTTATCAAGGGATGCAAGGTGAGCTGATTCGCTTAGAAAGTGTGAGAATTCAATATGGTGATAAGAGGATTTTAGAATCATTGAATTGGAAAGTAAATGCTGGTGAGTGCTGGCAAGTTAAGGGTCCAAACGGCTCCGGTAAGTCCACGCTTATTTCCCTCTTGATAGGAGAAAATCCGCAGGCCTATTCTCAAGATATGTGGCTTTATGGGAGAAAAAGGGGGAGTGGTGAAAGTATCTGGGATATAAAGAAACCACTAGGTTTCGTTGCGCCTGAATTAGCTCGATTCTTTCCTGCAAATCAAACGTGTGGAAAGGTGATCTTGTCGGGCTTGTTTGATACTATGGGGCTCTTCAAGAAGGTCAGCCCAGAGCAAGAGAAACTAGCCGAAAAATGGATCAAGTTATTTCAGTTAGAGGACTGTGTCAATACCCTAATCCAGAGAGCTCCAATCGAAAAACAGCGTTGGGTTTTACTGGCTCGTGCATTAATAAAAAGACCTGCTTTATTAATTCTTGATGAAGCTTCCCAGGGGATTGATGAGTTAGCAAGGAAGGCATTTAAAGAAACAGTAGAATTAGTGTACGAATTTACTGGGATGACCATACTTTATGTCAGCCATTATGATTCAGACATACCTAATTGCGTAAATCGGGTTCTTGATTTAAGCAATCAAGATAAATCAAAAGCAAGCTGAATTCCCTCGATAAGCATGGTGGTCCCAATAATAGCAAGGATCAGCCCCATGATTTTCCCGATGACAGTAATTACATTTTGCCCAACCTTATCAATTATTTTTTCACTCCCTATAAAGGCCAGATAGGTCAAAAAGCAAATAAAAGCGAATACTGCTATTACAATTCCTATATGAATTAATCCTCCATCAGACACAAAGTTCGCTGCAGTGACAATAGTACCTGGTCCTGCCAAAATCGGGATAGCCAAAGGTGAAATAGCTATGTTCTCATCAAGGTTGGGTTCTTCTACATGTTTCGATCCTGATTTTTTGGACTCAAGCATGTCGAAACCAACCTTGAAAATCAGTAGACCTCCGGTGATTTTGAATGCAGGAATGGTGATTCCAAAAAGTTCGAAAATGAATTTCCCAAGGAGTACGAAGGCACATACTATGATAAAAGCCGTGAAGGTAGATTTCTTGGCAATTTTTCTTTGTTCCTCTTCAGGTGCACCATCTACGAGAGATGAAAAAATAGGCACATTGGCAATGGGATTCATAATGGCGATAATCCCTGTAAATACTGAAAGTGAAAAGGAAACCAGTTCATGCATCTTACCAATATAACTTAAATCCTTTACTAGAGTATATGTCAATTCATTAGTCCGATCGTAATGGAAGTAATTTTTTGGGACTCTATTTTTTAGCATTTTCAGAATGATGAATGAAAATGAAATCGACGTAAATCAGCGAAGGAAATTTTTAGCCAAAATGGGGTTAGGGATGTTGTCTTCTATTCTACCTTTTAAAACTTCTACAGCAGCTTCAAAGAGCTTGAATCCAGACGAGCATGTTGTGTCAAATGATTATTGGGATAGTATCCGGAAACAGTTTCCTTTAAGAAGGAACAGGGTTTACTTGAATAATGGAACTTTTGGACCTGCTCCTGAACCAGTGATCAATGCACTCAAAGGGAGTATTGATGAAATTTATTTTTCGGGGGAGTATGGTAATTACAAAAAGGAAAGAGAAATCCTGGCAGAATTTGTAGGTGCAAAGACATCTGAGATTAGCCTAACCCATAATACTACCGAAGGGATAAATATTATGACCTGGGGTATTCCTTTAAATGAAGGGGATGAGGTGATCCTGACCAAGCATGAGCATGTGGGGAATGGACTGCCCTGGCTTAATCGGGCTAAACTGGACAAAATTGTTGTTAGGACCTTTGAACCCAAATCAACGGAACAAGAAAACCTTGAGACCATAAAATCGCTGGTTAATCCAAAAACCAAAGTGATAGCAGTTCCTCATGTCACTTGTACCACAGGCTTAGTCCTCCCGATAAAAGAGATTTGCAACTGGGCCAAAGAAAAAGGGATCTTTACTGCTATCGATGGAGCACATGGAGTAGGTACATTTGATTTGAATCTAAATGAACTAGGATGTGATTTTTATGCGAGCTGCTATCATAAATGGCTTCTTGGACCAGTAGGAACTGGCTTTCTCTATGTAAAAGAGGAGCTGCTTGATTCTCTTCAGGCTATCCACGTTGGTGGCTACTCAGATTCTGGTTGGGATATAACGTCTGAACCTCCAACTTTAAACGGTTATACAGACTCCGCTCATAGGTATGACTACGGTACCCAAAGCAGGCCCCAATATGTTGGAGCTGCGGCTGCGGCCTTATTTCATCAAGAGATAGGTAAGAGCAAAGTGGAGCAAAGGTTAAGGGAGTTGAATAATTACTTGTTTGAAGGGCTGGAAGGTCTTGGAAGTAAGGTTCGAATCTTAACACCTAAAGAAGAGGATTCAAGAATCTCCATGATTTCCTTCCAATCAAAAAGTAGAGATTATCAAACATTGGGGAGTGAGTTATCAAAAGCCGGATTCAGGGTGAGGCAAGTTCCTGAAAGTAATGTAAATGCAGTAAGAATTTCTACGCATATTTATAACAGCAAAAAAGAGATTAACCTTCTCATAAAAACTCTGGAGGGAATAGTTTAAATGGAGAATAAAGATATCACGATCGCAGAAGCTCAAGACTTGGTAGATCACTGGATAAAAACAGTAGGAGTCCGATATTTTGGTGAATTGACCAATATGGCCATACTTACTGAAGAGGTAGGGGAGTTGGCCAGGCTAATGGCAAGAACTTATGGGGAGCAATCCTTCAAAGATTCTGACAAGGGGAGAGACCTGGGAGATGAGATGGCTGATGTTTTATGGGTCTTAATTTGTCTGGCCAATCAGACTGGCGTTGACTTAACTGAAGCACTGAAAAAGAACTTTGATAAAAAGAATATTAGAGATCTTGACCGTCATCGGAATAATGAGAAACTGAAATAAAAAAAAGCCCCAAACGGGGCTTTTTTTAATTGTCTTTAAGGAAGTTATAAATTTCATCCTTTAGTCTTACTCGCTCTGATCTTTTGTGATTTAATGTTTCATCAGAAGCAGGCTCGGCATCGGATTCAATCCTGTAAATCTCGTGATCCAAGTCGTCGTACTCTTCATATAGTTTTTTGAAGTGCGCATTGTCCACTTTCATGCTGTGAATCTTCTCCTCGAATTCAGGAAAAGCCTCTATTAGATTGTGCTTTTTGATCATGGTGTTAAAATTAATTTCAGTTGTAATACTACTACTTGTGTATCCGATAAGTTATGACAATTATCAGATTACTCAGATTATTTTTTAATCAATTTACTTTGCTCTTCTACCGCAATCATATGGTATACATCTTCGCTTAAACAGAAGTCGATATCAGCCTCGATATTGTGATTCTGCAATCGCTTTGCATGTGATGCCTGAGCGAGAAAACCCTTCAAATCTTTTCCAGCATTTTCATAGAGTGTTTTCATGGCTAGGGCGGCATCTTCAGAGCTTGAATGAGACTCTTCTAGTCTTTTGGCGAGTGCACCGGCGTACATGGAATCTTCTAGATTGAATCGACCTTTCCAACCTGCACAATGAACGATCACGTCTAATCCGGTAGCTTGAATATAATCCACAGTGGATGAGATATTCGGAAAAGCACCAATCAGGATTTCAGCCGCACCTTTAGATTTTGAAATGGCCAAGGTTCCATTTGTAGTAGTCATGGCTAGTTTGCTACCAGCAAATCGATTGTCAAAATAAGCAACTGGTGAATTTCCAAGTTCAAAGCCATCTGCCTTCTGACCGTTTCGCTCACCAGCAATTAGGTAGCCCTTGTCTTTCATGCCGCGACACTCTTCCAGATTTGCAAAGGTTTTGATTTCTGTCACTCCATTAGCTAAAGCAGCTATCATAGTCGAGGTAGCTCGAAAAATGTCAACGACAACCACAAGTTTCCCCTTCAGGTCATGAAGATGGATTAGCTCCGGACTAAGGCAGATTTCGAGATTTCTCATCCTTTGAAAAGAGGAAGTTTCTCTACCTGAGCCTTGATGCTTTTATTTCTAACCTGTATAAAGATTTCAGATCCAGCTTTGGCTAAATCTTTACGCACGTAACCCAGACCTATACCCACGTTCATACTAGGAGACATTGTACCAGAAGTAACTTCACCAATCAACTCCCCGGAAGCATCCACTATTGGATAATGAGCTCTAGGAATTCCACGTTCCTGCATCACAAAACCAACAAGCCTTCTTGTCACCCCAGCTTCTTTCTGTGCTTTTAGGTTCTCTGAATTGGTGAACTCTTTTGTGAATTTAGTAATCCATCCTAGGCCAGCCTCAAGAGGTGAGGTAGTATCATCAATATCATTTCCATATAGACAATAACCCATTTCCATTCTAAGGGTATCCCTTGCACCTAATCCTATAGGCTTGATATCAAAATCTTTCCCAGCCTCAAAAATGGCCTTC
>CAZLUY010000248.1:0-2433 GCA_964562785.1 uncultured Limnohabitans sp.
AACAGAGGTTTTGTCTTTGCCATTGCTCATGTTAGAGGCGGTGAAGATTTAGGAAGAGCCTGGTATGAAAATGGAAAGCTGCTAAAAAAGAAGAATACCTTTTTTGATTTCATTGACTGTGCCAAACACTTGGTCAATCACAAATACACCAATTCAGATCGACTTTATGCTCAGGGAGGTAGTGCTGGCGGACTGTTAATTGGCGCTGTGATCAATGAAGAACCGGAACTATTCAAAGGGGTAATTGCAAATGTTCCTTTTGTGGATGTGGTTACTACCATGCTAGATGAAAGCATTCCTTTGACCACTGGAGAGTTTAAAGAGTGGGGCAATCCAAAGGACAAGGAGTATTATGATTATATGCTGTCTTATTCTCCATATGATCAGGTTGAATCCAAAGCTTATCCAAATATCCTGGTGACATCTGGGCTGCATGATAGCCAGGTTCAATATTGGGAGCCAACTAAGTGGGTGGCCAAACTTAGAGAGCTAAAAACTGATCAAAACCTGCTTTTGCTACATACAAATATGGAAGCAGGTCATGGTGGCGCCTCTGGAAGATTTGATTCACTCAAGGAGCTAGCTTTGGATTATAGCTTTCTCATTTATCTTGAATCTGAACGTCTTAAATAAAGGATATTACCTTCCTGTAAGAGTTCATTTAGAATTAATACCTGACTCCTTAAGGGATTAGAATTTTTTCTAACTTTGGCTCAAACCTATTGTACCTATTCATGAGAATTGCCTTGATTGCCCACGACGGTAAAAAAGCAGATATGGTTCACTTTCTGAGTGGATTCAAAGAAGAGCTCAACGGTATGGAACTGGTAGCAACCGGAACCACTGGAAGCCATATCGAAAAGGCAGGCTATCAAGTAAAAAGAATGCTTTCAGGTCCAATAGGTGGCGATGCTCAAATTGCAGCAATGGCTGTACAAAAGGAATTGGACATGGTGATCTTTTTCAGAGACCCCCTAGATAAGCACCCACATGAGCCTGATGTACAAATGCTGATGCGAGTTTGCGATGTACATAACATTCCACTTGCTACTAATCTTGCATCTGCCGAATTGATGTTTAAAGCGATTACTCAAACCTAAATGGAAATAAAGACAATTAAGAAAATTGGGGTACTAACCTCAGGAGGAGATTCTCCCGGCATGAATGCAGCCATTCGTGCAGCGGTGAGAGCTGGCTTCTATTACGATATCGAGATGTACGGTATTTACAGAGGCTATGAAGGGATGATTTCAAATGATATCATTAAACTTGATTCAAGCCATATCGCTCATATCCTAGAGCGTGGAGGCACTTTCCTAAAATCTGCAAGAAGTGATGAATTCCGAACCGTAGAGGGAAGAAAAAAGGCATATGACAATTTAAGATCACATGGAATTGATGCATTGATCGTCATTGGAGGAGATGGTTCCTTAACGGGAGCACATCTATTCTACAAGGAGCATGGAATTCCGGCAATCGGTTTGCCTGGAACAATTGACAATGACCTTTCAGGAACGGATTCTACCATTGGCTATGATACCGCATGTAACACTGCGATTGAAGCCATAGATAAAATCAGAGATACTGCTACCTCTCATGATCGTTTATTCTTCGTTGAAGTTATGGGTAGAGATGCAGGATTTATTGCGATAAATGCTGGTATCGGAAGTGCGGCAGCTGCAATCCTTATTCCGGAGAAAAAGATGCAAGTGGAAGATTTAGTGGAGAAACTTAAGTTACGGCGTAAGAGGAGGAAAACCTCAAACATTGTAATCGTGGCAGAAGGTGGAAAAAGTGGTGGTGCTGCTGAGATTGCAAAAAAAGTTCAAAAATTCCTTCCAAAATACGATACTAAGGTCACCATTCTCGGTCACCTTCAAAGAGGTGGTGCACCGTCCTCTTTCGATAGATTGTTGGCCTCTAAGTTAGGGGTTACAGCAGTTGAAGGACTATTGGCTGGTAAGTATGATGTAATGGCCGGACTAATCAACAATAAAGTAGTCTTTACTCCTATCAAACGTGCCATTGTGGATGATAAATCTGTGGATGAGGATGACTTTAGAATTGCTAAAATCCTTTCTACTTAATTGATCAAATACATTCTAAAATTAGAAAGCCTCTTTTTTAAAGAAGAGGCTTTTTTATCTCACAGTTTGTTCACATTGGGTTCACCCTGGAGTCAAATGAGAAATTTACCTTTGTTTATCTCATAAGGAATAGAAGGATTTTTTTTCGAAACTAAACCTCTCTGAGGAATTGTTTTTTGGGTGTATTATTGTTAAAAGCGCTGGTGTAACACCAGCGCTTTTTTTACTTCAAAATTGCAGATGAATTAGCACCCAAGGTTAAAGAACCTTCTGAGATTTCCACATCTCCGAGCTCATAATGAGTTCTTTCGAAATTCTCAGGAATTTCAATTGTGACATCACTTTT
>CAZLUY010000249.1:0-7379 GCA_964562785.1 uncultured Limnohabitans sp.
CCAGGGATCATCTATCATTATTTTCAAAACAAGGATGACATTTTCCATGCCCTGCACACTCAGGGTTTCTCTCAGATGAATGAAAAGATGAGCGTATTAAGCGTCGTTGCAGATCCGATGGAGAGACTAAAGGCAATGGGTAAGATTTATATTGATTTTGCACTTGAAAACCCTGATATGTACGATTTGATGTTCATAAAGGAGGACCCTATCGATCATCTTCATAAATCTGATTCAGAAAACTGGAAGGAAGGAAGCACCACTTTCAATGGATTAAGGGCCACTATAGAGGCCTGTATTGCTAAAGGTCATTTCAAGAACCAAAGTGTAGAGCCTCTCTCCTATCTTATCTGGTCTTCGGTTCATGGCATGGTCTCACTTAAAATTCGTCAAAGAACTGAAGTAGTACCAGTCGAGGCTCAAGAAAGTATAGTGCAAGATGGATATGAAGCTCTTTTACTAATGATGGATGCGAGCTAAAAAAATTTAACTATTTATTAAACAGTGTTTAATATAAAAACAATGTAATATGATTAAGCAATTTCTTTCACTTATTATAACTGTAATGTGCTTGGGTACAACCCCAAGCCTACACGGTCAGGATATTCTTGATGAATATCTTGCAATAGGTCTTGAGAACAACCTGGTCTTAAAAGAAAAGAACATTGATCTTGAGCAGAGCCTTTTGGCACTCAAGGACGCGAGATCATATTTCTTACCAGCTGTTGATTTTGGGGCTTCTTATAATTTGGCAAGAGGAGGACGGACGATAGATATCCCTCTGGGTGATTTATTGAATGGAGTTTATTCAACACTTAATGAATTAACGGACAGCAACCAGTTCCCCCAGTTACAAAATGCCTCTGAGCAATTTTTACCAAACAACTTTTATGACGCTCGATTCAGGGTGACGATGCCTCTGATTAATCCAGATCTAAAGTTTCAAAAGGACATAAGACAGAATCAGGTATTACTCTCTGAATTTGAGGTTCAAATCTATAAGGCTTCCCTCGCTTTAGACATTAAAGTTGCCTACTTCAATTTTTGCACAGCTCATACGGCACTGGATGTAATCAAAAGCTCAAAGAGTCTTGTAGAACAAAACTTGAGAGATAATCAATCACTTCTTAAAAATGGCAAAGGACTTCCTGCCTCAGTATTGAGGGCAGAAAGTGAGGTTCAAAACATTAATGCTTTGCTTATAGAAGCTGAGAATATTGAAAAGAACGCAATCTATTACTTGAATTTTTTACTCAACCGCCCACTGGAGTCCGAAGTAGTATTCGAAGAACAAAGACCGGACTGGGGTTTGATCATCAGTCTTCTCGAAGAAGAAGACCTAAGCTTTAGGCCTGAGTATCTCAAGATTAACACCGCTCAAAACATTCAGGAGACGGTGCTCAAATCAAGCAAGCAATATTGGGTACCGCGATTGAACACTTTCGCTGACCTTGGAAGTCAAGCTTTTGATTTTGAATTCAATACTCAATCCAGTGCCTATGTATTCTTCGGTTTAAATCTCGGCATACCTGTATTCCAAGGCGGGAGAAACAGAAATCAAATCAATCGTTCTGAATTGCAACTACAGAACATCGCCAATCAAAAGCAATTGCTCGACAACAAGCTAAATCTCGACCTAAGGGTAGCCAAGAATGAGCTTAGAACAAATGAAGCAGCATTTAGATCAGCCGAGAAAAAACTTGAGTCATCACAAGCTTATTTAAGGCTTATCGACCGAGGCTTCAAGGAGGGAGCCAATTCCCTAATTGAATTTATAGACGCCAGAAATCAATTCACTCAGGCATCCCTTCAACGAACCATAAACGGATATGCCTTACTAAAAGCGCAGGCTAGCCTGGAAAGACAACTCCTCAACGAAATCCAATAACATGAAAGCTAAAACACTACTCATCTCAATATTGACCCTGAGCGTAATTATTGGTTGCTCAGAAGAAAAAATCGAAAACACCATTCCACTCAAAGGTGCGGCAATTCCTGTAAAAACAGTCGAATTAGCCAAGAGAAAGTCAAGCACTTTCATTAATGCAAGTGGTAAATTCAGCACAAAAAATGAAACTACCCTCTCCTTTAAAGTCGGCGGAATTATAGCCGATCTGAATGTAGAAGAAGGACAAAAAGTAAGAAAGGGAGAGCTGCTCGCTTCATTAAACCTAACAGAAATTCAAACGGGCTTAACTCAAGCCGAATTGGGTTTAGAAAAAGCTAGAAGAGACTACGAAAGAGCAAACAGGCTATATCAAGATAGTGTAGCCACTCTGGAGCAATTAGAGAATGCCACTACCGCTTTGAAGATTGCTGAACAGCAGGTTAAAGCAGTAGAGTTCAATGTTCAATATGCCGAGATAAGAGCCAATCAGAATGGTTTTGTTCTTAAGAAGTTTGCCAATGAGGGCCAGCAAGTCGCAGCTGGAACACCTGTAATCCAAATCAACGGAACGGAAAAAAATAGCTGGACGATAAAAGTCACGATGAACGACAGGAACTGGAACAAGATTTCTGTCGGCGATAAAGCAACTCTTAAACTGGATACCAGGAAGGATAGGTTTCCGGGAGAAGTAATTCGTAAAAGTCAATCGGCCGATCCAAGGACAGGCGGTTACTGGATAGAAATTAAGCCCACTGAAACCAAAGGTCTCAATCTTGCATCCGGAATGTTTGCAAGAGTGCAAATTTCACCAAGCATTCAGACTGAATCCTGGGAAGTGCCCTACTCTGCCGTTTTGGACGCTGATGGATCTAATGGCTATGTCTACGTTACTGAAGACGGCAAAACGGCCAAAAGAATACCCGTGATTTTAGGAGCCATCTCCGAAACATCAATACAAATTCTCGAGGGACTAGAAAACCACAACAAACTAATTGTTGGAGGTAGTGCCTACCTGTCTGACCAATCACCAATCGTAATCCAGAACTGATATGAAGATCTCAGATTTTTCGGTTAAGAATTACCAGTTCACGCTGATCATTTTTATGATGGCGATTGCTGTAGGGGTAACTACCTTCTTGAACATGGCGAGAAGCGAGGATCCGGTTATTGAGTCCCCTCAATTTCCAATTATTGTGATCTATCCAGGTGCTGGTCCTGAGGATCTGGAGGAATTGGTGGTTGACCCAATTGAGAAGGTGGTTTATGGTCTTGAGGACATCAAGAAAATCAAGACTGAAATAAAAGATGGTTCTGTCGTCATGGTGGTTGACTACAACTATGAAGAAGATGTGACCGAAAAGTATCAGGAATTAGTAAGGGAAATCAATGCTCTCCGGCCAGACCTACCTGAAGAAATCTACTCTATAGAAGTCAGGCGCATCTCCCCTTCTGACGTTAGCATCCTACAATTAGCACTTATAAGTGAAAATGCCTCCAAGGATGATTTAAAAAAATCAGCCGATCGACTACAAGAGAAACTGGAGAAAATATCCGAGCTAAAGAAAGTAGAAATCCATGGTCTCCCCGATCAAATCGTAAGAGTTCAGTTAGACCTGGAGAAGATCGCGGCATTGGGAATTCCTATCAACGCTATATTAAGTAGTGTCCAAAGTGAAATTGTCAATATACCTGGTGGGCAAATAGAAGCCGGAACCAAGGCTTTCAATGTTAAAACAAGTGGCAATTACAGCTCAGCAGAGGAAGTGGCTGAAACCATCATTTTCTCGATGAATGGAGAAAACATTGCTCTCAAGGATGTGGCAGAGGTTAGAAATGACTACGATGAAGAGACCCATCTAACCAGAATAAATGGTTACAGGTCAGTATTCGTCACTGCGGCGCTTAAAGAAGGTAATAACATCTCTACGGTTCAGGAAAAATACCTCCCTGTTTTGGATGAATTCCAAACAGAATTACCAGAGAACATCGAATTCATAAAGGCCTTTGACCAGGCAAACTATGTCAATAAAAGGTTACAAGGCCTTGGAATAGATTTCTTAATCGCCATCGGACTTGTTTTCATCACCTTACTTCCTCTCGGAAACAGAGCATCCATCATTGTGATGATTTCTATTCCACTTTCACTGGCCATAGGGTTGGTGATGTTAAATGCTCTGGGTTTTGGTTTAAATCAGTTAAGTATTGTTGGCTTGGTGGTAGCCCTTGGACTATTGGTTGATGACAGCATTGTGGTCGTTGAGAATATTGAGAGATGGATAAGAGAAGGCCATACCCGAATTGAATCTGCATTACTTGCCACCAAACAGATTTCTCTATCCGTAGTAGGCTGTACGGCTACTTTGATCATAGCTTTTATGCCTCTGGTATTCCTGCCTGAAGGCTCAGGAGACTTTGTAAGAAGCTTACCTACTGCTGTAATCACCAGCGTTTTAGCATCCATGTTAGTTTCTCTAACTATCATTCCATTTTTGGCTTCAAGAATTCTTAAAGATCATGATACGGGAGAGAATAAAATTTTGACTTGGGTTCAAAACATCATCCATAAGAGCTATGCTCCACTTTTGGAAAAGGCTCTTTCTAAGCCAAAAAGGACTCTTTTTATTGGTTTTGGAATCTTTGGTATATCTATGATTCTCTTTCCCGTCATAGGCTTCAGCCTATTTCCACCTTCGGAGAAACCACAGTTCCTGGTAAACATCACCACTCCTCTGCAGTCCAATTTAAAGACAACCGATAAAGTTGTTAAAGAGGTGGAAAATGAATTATTGCAAATTCCTGAGTTGTACAATTTTACAACAAATGTAGGCAAGGGTAACCCTAGGATTTATTACAATGAAATTCCAGAGAATGAGCGCACAGACTATGGTCAAATTTTCGTGCAACTTCACCCGGATACCAAACCGCCTGTGAAAGTTGAAGTGACAGAAATGCTTAAAGCCAAGTTTGCAGATTATCCTGATGCAAAAATTGAAGTAAAGAATTTTGAACAAGGGCCTCCAGTGACAGCGCCAGTAGAAGTTCGGATATCCGGAGATAATCTGGATTCATTGAGAGCCTTGGCCGGACGAGTTGAGTCCATGCTGCGACAAGTTCCAGGTACTATCTATATCAATAACCCAGTGGCCAACTTGAAAACAGATATCAAAGTAGATATCCAAAAAGACAAGGCAAGGCAGTTGGGTATCAATATCGCTGAAGTTGATCAAACGGTTAGATTAGCCATAGCAGGACTAAGCCTGGGAAGTTTTTCAGATGAGAAAGGAGACGAAAGAGATATCCTGGTGACATCAAATCGAAGTGGCAAGCCTACATTGAACACTTTCGACGGCGTTTATGTATACAACCAATCAGGTTCAAGCATACCTCTTAATCAGATTTCTGATCTGAAACTAGAGAGTAGCACATTGAGCATTGACCATTATAATAAATCCAGAACGGTGTCAATCACTTCATTTATCAAGCAAGACTTTTTAGCAGATCGGGTAATCAATAATGTGATTTCAGAAATGGATCAAATGGAGCTTCCTCAAGGCTATGAGTACACCATGGGTGGTGAATACGAAACAAGGCAAGAGTCTTTTGCAGGGTTCAACACCGTGATTATTGTCACCGTTTTCTCCTTCATTGCTGTATTAATTTTGCTTTTCAAAACCTTTAAAAGCACAATTATCGTATTGTCGGTAATTCCTTTAGGAATGGTTGGTGCTTTGACCGCTCTTTGGATCACTGGGAACTCTTTATCCTTCGTGGCCATTATTGGTCTTATTGCACTTGCTGGAATTGAAGTAAAGACTTCAATTCTGTTGGTTGATTTCACAAATCAGCTGAGAAAGGAAGGAAAAGATCTCGAGCTAGCCATAAGGGAAGCTGGTGAGGTAAGATTCCTTCCGATTGTATTGACCACTATCACGGCAATAGGTGGACTTATTCCGATTGCGATTTCGACTAATCCGTTGATTTCACCGTTGGCTATTGTACTCATTGGAGGACTGATAAGCTCTACCCTTTTGTCAAGAATTATAACACCGGTAATGTATAAGCTATTACCACCTAAAATTTAAAACTATGGACCAACATTACACAACGCTTAAAAAGGCCGTCGAGGTATTTCACTCTTACGGCATCACGCTCTCAGGAGCACGAAAAAATGATCATTTTGTTCAAAATTTGAATATGGACCCTGTTTTTATCAATGGTCTTATTTTCGAACTAGAGCTTCAATTACAAAGATTCATTCAAGAGGAGAATGTTGCACAAGTGAAGACTCCAAGAGAGTTGATCGAGCTATTGCTCAAGATTCCACAGGATAATTAATGGAAGAGAAACTATCAGGTAAGGAAAGAAAGAACATTCGCATTGGCAGCGAAGTCAGTGTGGTTCAAAAGCATCATCAGAGAACAGATGAGTTAACTGAAGGTGTGGTGAAGCGAATCCTTACCAAGTCAAAAACTCATCCGCATGGAATCAAAGTCATGCTGGAAACAGGAGAAGTAGGGAGAGTGAAATGGGTTTATTTATAGCCTGTCCCCCTGTATTTTTTCTGAAGTCCCCTTAAGAAATATCTCAATACTTGATCCTTGAGCACACGGAATTGATGTTGCTTGGGGTTTCTAAAAAATGCACTCAACTCATGAGGGCTAATGTGCATTCCTACTGAGGAGAGGACTTCGAGTATGTCGTCTTCCTTATAGGTTAATGCAATCCTGAGTTTTCTGAATATTTGATTATTGTTTAGGCTCTTTTCGGCTTTGGGAACCTCTCCATCCTTTTTACCGCGGTTTTTAACAATTAAGCCATTTAAGAAATATGCCAGGTCTTTATCGAAGAAGGCCTGGAATCCCTCGTCCTCTTCCCTTTTAAGCCAATTAATTACCTGGCCTCGGTTCACTTCCAATCCAGCTAGACCAAAGATTTCTATCATCTGAGCATCCTTGAAATTAAAGGTGTAGCGTAGGGTTCTAAGGATGTCGTTATTGTTCATGCCCAAAGGTATAGATTAAACCTCGGTAAGCTTCCACTTACCACGTCTGAAAATAAAGTAGGCAACCAGAGCATGTAAGGAATGGCTAAAGGAAATGGAAATAAATATTCCTACATATCCCATTCCAAGAGGAAATGCTAAGGCATAAGCCAAAGGAATTTCAATAAACCAAAGGACTCCAATGTTTATCCAGGCGGGAGTCTTGGTATCACCTGCTCCATTGAAAGCCTGTGTTAACACCATTCCTACAGCGAAGAAAACGTATCCTAAAACGATAATCCATAAACCTTGGGCAGCAACATCTCTAACTTCAGGAATGTCTGTAAAGAATCCCGCTAATTCGTCGGCAAAAAGAAGATACAAGCCGGTAACAGATGCCAAAAATATCACCGTATACCTAACGGTTAACCATACCGCCTCTTCTGCCCTTTCTGGCTTTTTAGCACCCAAATTTTGGCCTACCAATGTAGCTGCTGCTCCCGAAAGACC
>CAZLUY010000250.1:0-2501 GCA_964562785.1 uncultured Limnohabitans sp.
TTAATTCATTTTCTTATGGAGTGAAAGAATATTATTTCTATTTTAATAGAGATAACCATTTTAACTTTAATGAGATGAAAAAATTAACTGCAGAGTTTTTTGGTACCCTTTGGCTCGTTCTTGGGGGATGTGGTAGTGCTGTTCTAGCGGCAGGTGTTGCCGATGTTGGAATTGGACTTGTAGGCGTTTCTCTAGCCTTTGGTTTAACTGTTTTAACTGGAGCTTATTCATTAGGCCATATTTCTGGCGGCCATTTTAATCCGGCAGTGTCTGTTGGGTTATGGATGGGAGGACGTTTTGAAGCCAAGGAATTACCGGGATACATTGCTGCCCAGGTTCTCGGTGGTTTAGGCGGTGCGGCAATTTTGTATTTGATTGTAAGTAGCTCAACTAGTTTTGAGGGATTTTCAGGACCAGGAGCCTTTGCGACTAACTTCTATGATGCCGATGTCTATGGTGTGAATTATGGAATGGTTGGCGCCCTAGTAACCGAGATTGTAATGACCTTTATGTTTTTGATTGTCATTCTTGGTGCCACACATAAAAATGCTTCCCCAGGATTTGGAGGAATGGCCATTGGTTTAGCATTAACTCTAATCCACTTAATCAGTATTCCTGTTACTAATACCTCTGTAAATCCTGCAAGAAGTACAAGCCAGGCATTGTTCGTAGGTGGTGAAGCAATGGGTCAGCTTTGGTTATTCTGGGTGGCTCCAATAATTGGTGCAATTTTGGCAGGGCTGGTTTACAAAAATTTGAGTCCTGACGATTAATTTGGGCTCAAACATTTGTCACCAACCTTTTAGAATATTGAAGAAGATTAAATTTCTGTTTTTCGCTGCCCTCCTTATTACAGGAGTGACCATCCAAAGTAAGGCCCAAGAAGTCGGAATTAGAGCCGGTAATATGTCTGGAAATAATGTAGCAATTGATGCTGTTATTTCCCTTGGTAATATATCAAGAATCCATGCGGATATGAGCTTTGGTGGAGGAGGCGTTGGACTTGATGTCCTTTGGAATCCACTGAATAGCGAGATAGGTTATGGAAATTTTAGCTGGTATGCGGGCGTAGGACCATCCTTTTTCTTTGGTGATCCTTTCAGGTTTGGAATTGCTGGTGAGATTGGTCTAGAGTATGCCATTAGAGATGTGCCTATCACCATTGGAGCAGATTATAGACCTACCTTCGTGATTGTTGAAGATACTAGCTTTGATGCCGGAGGATTTGGATTTAATATAAGGTGGCGAATTGGCCCTAATAATTCTTAAAAGAATAATAGCAGGGTGAGAGCCCTGCTTTTTTTATGCGTTTGATTTTTGAAGGAAATATTTATCTCGAGCGATTTACCGGTAAAGGTGGTTGGACCTATGTGCCCTTAAAGAAGGAGTCTTTCAAGGGAGTAAAATCCTTTGGGATGCTAAAGGTGTCAGGAAATATCGATGGCTATACCTTTGAAGACAAACATCTCATGCCAAAAGGCGATGGAACCTTATTCCTTCCAGTTGCTAAAAACATACGCAATTTGATAGGCAAAGAAGCAGGCGATCCAGTGCAAGTAAAACTTTTTAAGAATGAGGCCCCACAAAGTATTCCTGCCGAACTCATGGATTGCCTAAAGGATGTTCCAGGGAAGTATGAAAGCTTTCAAAAACTAAGTAAGTCTGCTCAAAAAGAATGGCTTGAATATATCTACGAGAAAGAGTCCTTGGATATAAGAACAAAAAGGATCATCAAACTCTTAGAGGAGATCTAGAACTCTACAATAATTCCTACAGTTGGTAGAAAGGTACCTGCAGTATTCTCAAGGAATCTTAACTGATATCTGGTTGGATCGTTAGGGTCAACAAGGATATCACCATTCTGATCATATACCGGAACTAGCAATGGTGGTTGTTCAGCTTCAAAGTTGTAGAGGTTTTGAATATCTACATACCAGTTCAAATTCCATTTTTTGAAATAATACTTTTTATCAACCCTTAGATCCAACTGGTGAAATGCTGGTAGTCGTTCCGCATTGATCATAGTGTAATCCAGGATTCCAGCATTTCTCAAATCCCAATTCTCAATCAAGGAAGATTCTTCTACATCAAAAGGAGTGTAGGGGGTACCACCAAGATATCTCCATCTTGCACCCACTTCCCAATTGTTTTTAAATCGCTTCCCGGCAGTAAGACTCACTATTATTCGATTATCCCAGGAAGAGGGGATAAAGCCTTCAGTATTCGGGTTTGTAAACTCGCTTCTAACAAGAGTCAGTGCAGCGATTCCATAGAAGTTGTTGAAAAGTCTTTGTTGAGCAAGAAGTTCAATTCCATAAGCCTTACCATCGGAATTTGAGGCTACTGGCTCATTTCCAATTACTCCAAAGTCCGCTCCAAGATTGGCTAAGGAAATACCGTTACGGATTGAGGTAGGATAGTTAGTGTATCTTTTGTAGAACAATTCCGCACCGAACTTTCTGTTTTTATTTGGAGCTAGAAATTCAAGACCACCGATTATT
>CAZLUY010000251.1:0-1540 GCA_964562785.1 uncultured Limnohabitans sp.
GGATTGTTAACGAAGCTTAAAGAGCTATTTCTGTTCGATCAACTCTCTCCGCTCGGACTCCCTTACATATCGAGGTTTGATCAAAAGCCTTAAACTCGGATCAAAGCTTAAGTAGCTCCAAGCCCAATCAAAGAAAATAAAAAGCTTATTCTTTACGCCTAGGATAGCCATGAGATGGACAAACAACCAAGTCATCCAAGCCAGAATTCCCTGGAATCGAATAAACGGCAAATCCACTACGGCAAGATGCTTCCCAATGGTGGCCATACTTCCCAGATCTTTGTATCGAAACTCTTTTTGCTCCTTCCCCTCTTGTATCAACACTAGGTTTTTAGCGAGGTTATTAGCTTGTTGGATCGCTACTTGTGCTACTTGGGGATGCCCTTTTGGGAAAGCCTCCTCAATCTGGAGGCAATTATCTCCCAAAGCATAAACTCCAGGGAAATCAAAAATCTCGTTGTAGGCATCAACTAGAAGGCGACCATTTGGTGCATAGGCATCTTCCGGTAGCCCCTTAATCTTATTGGGTTTAACTCCAGCAGCCCAAAGAAGAGTTTCCGTTTCGATTGGCTCCTCATTTTCAAAAAACACTTTCCTTCCATTATAATCTTTAACCAAGGTATTCAACCTTACTTCTACTCCGAGTTTGTCAAGGTATAACTCTGCATGTTCCTTTGCAGGATCCGACATGGCACCAAGTAGTTTCGGTCCTGCCTCAATTAGCACCACTTTCATATTCTCAAAACTGAGCTCTGGATAATCTTTTGGCAGGACGTTATTCCTTAATTCCGCCATAGCGCCTGCGAGTTCCACCCCAGTGGGCCCTCCTCCTACGATCACCACATTCATTAAGGATTTTCTGTCTTCCATTTTCTCCTTGCTGATGGCTCTTTCATAGTTGGAAATAATTTTGTTCCTGATGTACAAAGCCTCTGAAACAGATTTCATTGGAGAAGAGTATTTCTCTATAGTCTTGGATCCGAAATAATTTGAGTCAGCCCCCATTCCTAATGCGAGATAGTCATAATCAACATACCCCGCGTCGGTATATACTCTCTTGATCTCAGGATCAAACCGATTTACTTCCGCCATGCGGAAACTTATATTCTTTGTATGATGGAACAGTTTTCTAAGAGGAAATGAAATAGCACTTGGTTCAAGTCCTGCTGTGGCTACCTGATAAAAGAGTGGCTGGAATTGATGGAAGTTGTTTTTATCCAGTAAAACCACCTGGAAGGGCTTTCCTTTAAGGCTTCTCGCCAATTTCAGCCCTGCGAATCCAGCTCCTATTATTACAACTCTTGGGAGGTCTGATTCGACCAAGTTTGGAATGGGTAGATTTTTAATATCTTCCATGATCAAAGGGGTTTACCTGTATACGATCAGGCGCCAAAAAGGGATGAATTATTTCTCAGAATCTCTCCAATAAATAATCCATAGTCTAGGTATCCCGTGGTTTGGAACGTTTTGCTATTTTTACTCAACAAAACACTAATTATGGGAAGAGCATTTGAATTCAGAAAAGAGCGAAAATTCAAAA
>CAZLUY010000252.1:0-18275 GCA_964562785.1 uncultured Limnohabitans sp.
ATCAGCATGGCGGCGAGTGAAGCATTTGGAATCATTTCTATTACAGGGGTAGCTAAAACAATGAAACCTAAAATGAACAAGCCATGATAGAAATTCGCCCATCTGGTTTTAGCTCCATTCGAGACATTTGCAGAGCTTCTAGCCACCTCTGAAATCATCGGAAGTCCGCCTAAAAATGCAGCAAAAGTATTCCCTATTCCGATGGCAACCAGATCCTTGTTATTATCTGATTTTCTTTTGTATGGATCAAGTTGATCCACAGCTTTAACAGTAAGCAATGACTCTAAAGAACCTACTAGGGCAAACATCACTACATATTTGATGAAAACAGAAGGCTGTTCTAACCCCCCAAAATCGGCATGGATATCAAGATTAGAAACTACATCTCCAACCTTCAATAGTGAATACGAAGCTTCGGTAGTTCTGAAGTCCAAATATAACTGGATGGGAATGGCAATCAGCAATACAACCAAGGGTGAAGGGATTACCCTAAGCTTTCCTTTTTTTAGATAAGGCCAACCCAACATTATGAGGAGACTCAGGACACCTATCATCCCAGCTTCCGGATCCATATTACTTATGAAGTCAGGAACTAAGGCAATTAACCCCATAATACTCTTGCCCTGAGCCATTACTGGGTCCACATTTAATAAGACCGGGATTTGCTTGAAAATAATGATTAACCCTATTGCGGCGAGCATACCATGTACAGCGGAAAGTGGGAATATATCAGCAAATCGCCCAAGCTTAAAAAGCCCAAAAGCAATTTGAATGACACCGGAAACGACCATTGCCCCAAGCGCCAGTTTCCAACCTTCAACCCCTCCACCGAAATCCGCTACTGATCCGGCAACAATCACAATTAATCCTGCCGCTGGGCCTTTTATGGTTAATCGAGAGCCGGCAAAGAAACTAACTAAAACACCACCAATGATTGCTGTGAGCAAACCCATGATGGCTGGAAATTCTGAAGCTTTGGCTATGCCCAAACTAAGAGGCATAGCCAGTAAAAAAACCACAAAACCAGCTGAAAAATCTGAGGAGAAATTCTCTTTCAGGCCACGTAGTCCATCCTGTGGAGTCGGATTTATATCTTCATTGTGCACTGCGATGAAAATACAAAAAGCAACGGTTTAGTGAACCCTATTTTGGAAAAGGACAAAAAAAAGGTTCGAACCAAGTCCAAACCTTAGTTAATCATGGTCTATGTTAATTATCAATTTTAATATTTCCGCTTCCACAGCGACCTACCACTGTGAAGTCTGAACCATTATCAATTACCAACTGGCCTTCAGAAGTCCGATCACCAACCTCTACTCTACCGCTGCTGGTCCTCATATCAAAATTGTAGTCATCTAAATTTGAGAAGGTATTAATGGTAATATTGCCAGAGGTAGAGGTTAAGGTTGTTTCTGGACCCAAACCAACGTTCACCCCTTCTATTCTACCAGAACTCACTTCTACAGATCCAAGCTCATCCACATCAACCAGATTTATATTACCTGAACTTAAAGTAGCATCTACTCTTCCTTCTACTCGAATAAGCTCAACATCTCCACTCGTTCCTTCAAATGTGATATCGCCCTCCATTTCATCCACAATCAAATTACCTGAAGAAATGTTGATATCCGCAGAACCAATAAGACTTTCACCTTCAATTCTTCCTGAAGTTAATTCAAGAGAAATACTTTCTGATTCAACTCTTCCTACAGCAAGATTCCCGCTGCTCATCATGATATTGAAATTGTCAGCATTCACATCACTTACCGCGGTGGTACCCGATGATCCAATCAAACTAAATTCCATATCTCTTGGCCCTAGAATATTCACCATTCCCTGATGGGAGCCACTCGTACTGGTACCATTCCTTTCCAGAGTGATAATCAAAACTCCATCTCTCTCTTCGGTGACAATTTGATAAATACCTCTCTTGGTGGATTGAAGAAGAATCTCCACGTTTACTTCGGTTCGATTTGGATCTCCAATGTATGTAACATCCAAAAAGCCAATGTCCATCTGGACTTCATCTATATTGGAATAGTCTGTGTTAGAACTTTGAACAACCTCAAAGTCACTCATACAAGAAAAACTAATAAGGGCAATAAGTGCGAGTAATGTTATTCCCTTCCTCTTCAAATCAAAAATCATCATACTATTTAAGTTGGTTAGAATTCACTATAAAATTTAATTTAATCCTCATTTAATACCAAGCTCTCGGGGAGATAAAAAAAGCCCCTGAAATTCAGGGGCCTAAGGGTGATGAGAACAACTTTTCTCAAACTCCTTATTTGAAGATCAATCTGGAAAGACTAATCATTCTAGGTATAAGGAAACCTATCATCAATCAACTGAACACTAAAACACTTTAACTCCTTGTATTCATGTTTCGCCCATCAAGGCAGAATTTTATTCTTCAACAGAAACTAAACCAAAACACATTCAGAATAAAATTCTAAGCTTCACAACTTATTTGCTCTGCTTGCATACAAATATACGCTAGGAGTCTCGACTTGTTGCTATCGGAAATTCTTATTTGACAAAAATCAAATGCATTTTTATGTATTTGAAATGTTAACAAAAGTTAATGATCCTAATTTGAGATACATCCAAATTTGGGCATCTTTATTACATGAAGACAGTTGGCATTTATCTATTCGATGAAGTGGAAGTGATGGATTTTGCAGGACCTTTTGAAGTCTTTTCAGTGGCCTCTCAAATCCAGGAATATAAAAACTTCAAAGTGTTCACCTTTTCGGATAAAGGGGAATCAATTAAGGCGGTGAATGGATTATCAATTAATCCTGATTTGGCATTGGAACAAGTTGATCGTTTTGATTATCTGGTTATTCCTGGTGGACAAGGCTCGAATTATGTGATAGAAAAACCGATAGTCATGGAGCAATTGGATGGATTAATTAAATCTTCCAATTGGACGATGAGTGTGTGTTCTGGCTCACGTATTTTGGGAAAGCTAGGCTATTTGGAAAATTCCCCATACTGCACCCATCACAGCGTATATGCAGATATGTCTGAAATAGTACCCTCTGGAGATCCCCATCCTGATTTGAGATTTGTTAAGGCCAATGATCAAATTTTCACTTCTGCTGGGATTTCAGCCGGGATTGACCTCTCTTTCCAACTTTTAAAAGACACCTGGGGTGAGGACATTGCTCAAGAGACTGCTAAATACATGGAATACTTACCTTATCTGAATAAAGAATGATTGCAAAAACTCCTCCGCCCCCATACTATGCAGTGATTTTCTCGAATGTCCGAACTGAGATTGATGAAGACTATGAAAAGGTTGCTGAAGAAATGGTTGACCTAGCCAGTGAAATGCCTGGATATTTAGGACATGAAAGCGTCAGAGATGGCTTGGGTATTACCATAAGTTACTGGAGTAGTCTGGATTCTATAAGAAACTGGAAAAATCAAACTGAGCATCAGGTCGCCCAAAGACTAGGTCGTGAAAAATGGTATTCCAGCTACAAGACTAGAATTGCGCTTGTGGAAAGAGATTATGGCTTTGAAGCCGAATGATTAAAAGGCATAACCAAAACTTACACCACCATAAAATGGCCAAAAAACACCTTGGGTGATTATAGGGGTTAGAGCGACTCTGAAAAGAAAACCTCCCTCTTTGGGTTCCCTTCTATAACCAAAAGTCAAAGTTCCAAACCACTGATCTTCGGTATTCCTATCATCATTGACCTGAAATGTGTTGGTACTATCGTATCCAATCCCATAAGTACCTCCTGCACCAAGCTCAAGGTATTTTCCATTTTTACCTAGAAGATAGTTCAGGCCAAAAGGAATTGTCGCGACTGCCTGACCATCGATTGCTATGTAAGAAACCCCTGCTTTGAATCCGAGTCCATCAAAAGCCTTTCCGAACCGGGCATCATAATTCAAACTGTAAGTCAGACCATTTCCGAAAATCTCAACATAGGCGGCCCTGGACTTATTCCTTATTTCTTCCTGTCCAAGTGCAGAAAAGGAAATAAAGATTAGTATGATTAAAAAGAGTATATCTTTAGAACGCATACCCGAAACCTACTCCTGCATATAAAGGCCAGAAGCCATTGTTATTGAAGATAGGATTTAGATTAATCTTCCAGGTAAACCCTCCATCAACTGGCACTCTCCTATACCCGAGATTTAATGTCCCCATGATGCTTGGACTTCCGTCCACTTCAAGGATAAAATTGTAGGATGAGTCCTCGTATTGAAGGCATTGATAATTACCAAACTCATCAAAGGTCCCATCAATACAATAATAGTCGTCGTAGTTATCGTCGAAACCAAAAAAAGTGAATCCAAAACCGAGCTCGAAATAATGAGGCCCTGTACCATAAAGTCTATTCACCATAACTGGAATTGAGAAAAAGCTTTCTGACTCTGTGGCATAGCCCCCAACTCCAACTCTCATTCCCCAAGAATCCATTCGTTCTTTGTTGAACCGAAAGTCATAATTGAAACTATAGGGTAAACCTGCACCTCCTAACTCAACATAAACTGATTGGGTTGGCAGCTTTTCTTCTTCTTGGGCATAGAGTGAAAACACAAGGAGAAATATGAAAATAATTGATAAAAAAGATGATTTAAGCATATCTAAAAACTGGGTATGATCTTGAAAACGTAATTCTTGACATTTCGTTTCCATGAAAAGAGATTGAATTAATCTCGAATTCATCGAAACAAATAGCTTCTAAATTCAGTAATTTTGCAATATGAGCAAGTGGGAAATAGGTTATCATAAAGTTAAGAAAGGGCTCACCCTTACGGCAAGTATCTTCTCGATTCAACTTCTGTTAGTAATCACTTCAGCATGTCTAAGTGAATCAGCCTTCAATGATCCTTTTGGTGGATGCCCTCGTTCTCAGAACGCTGACGCCATAGATATCTCAGTTTTCTACAGTCCGTTCAGAAACACTGTTTATGCCAGCCCAACGGATACGGTTAACATTGAGGAATTCGCCTTCAATTTTGAACTAATTCCGGAGCTTACGAGCTCTGCAAACACGGGTAGTCTGCCTGGTCAGGCTTTCGCGTTGAGCTGTTTGCCGTCATTCAACTTTAACAACATATCCAACATCTCAGTGATCCTGAAAGCTCCTTTTAACGGTTTGCCTACAGGGACAGACATTTCATACTTACTTTGGCTGCCGAATGAAACTTCACTAGATGATTTAAGAGATTTTGAAAACACTGCTAGCTTTTTCACCATGAGCCTGCGAGTGGTTCCTGAAAATTTCGCCCAGCTTGATACCCAGACCATACTCTTCTTGAGAGACGGAAGTCAAATTGTGACAGAAACTACTAGTCCAGTATTAAGGACCAATTCATGAAAATATTAACCAGAATATTCCTTGGGGTATTCGTATTGGCGATTGTTCTTGCCATCACGTATATGCTCGGTCCCAAATTAGAGACCACGGAACTTACCATCCATTATCCAACTGAAATTAACACCTCGGACGTAGAAACTTATCTTCAAGCAAGAGAGGACTCTGTTGTTGGTTTAAAGGAAGGAAACGAGGCCTATGTTGTTTGGGCTGATAGTACCACCAAAACAAAAACGCCTTATTCCATTGTCTACATCCATGGTTTTGGAGCTAGTCCAATGGAAGGTGATCCAGTTCATCGATTCTTAGCCGCTCATTTTGGAGCGAATCTATTTGTTACCAGGTTGCCAGAACACGGAATTCGGCGCACTAATGGAATGGAATACCTAACTCCAGAAAAACTTGCAGATGCTGCAGGAGAAGCTTACTCAGTTGGAAAAGCATTGGGCCAAGAGGTAATAATTGTTGGCACTTCCATGGGAGGAGCACTCACGCTATTACTTGCCTCACAGCAACCAGACATCAAGGCTTTAGTGACTTATTCACCAGCAATCAGGGACTATGGACAAAGATTAGAAGGTTTCTATTCTCCCTGGGTCGAGACAATTCTGGAACTCACTGCGGCAGAAAATGGAGTTGTCCATATGGATCGTGAAGGAGAAAAGAAAATGTATTGGTCGGAAGATTACCATGTTAAAGGCTATGAAAGTCTAGCACAGGTCATGTATTCAGAAATGAATGAAGAGACGTTTTCCGAAATCAAACAACCCTTGTTTCTCGGCTATTACTATAAAAATGAGGAAGAGCAGGATATGGTTGTTTCAGTACCTAAAATGCTTGAAATGTTTGAGCAGGTATCAACTCCCGAAAACATGAAACAAAGCCTTGAATTCCCTGAAACTGGAGACCATGTTGTAGCCAGCTCCATCACTTCAAATGATTGGGAAGGTGTACTTTTTAAGACAATTGACTTTCTGCAAAATACGGTTGGTATTCCAGCCGCAGAGGAATTTGAAGATCGCAGTTTAAGTTTGATAAAATAAAAAAGGTGTCACGAACGTGACACCTTTTTTTGATTATTGAATATATCGATTGAGCATGTTTTCATACAGCTCTTGTTTTCCACTAATCTTCTCCGGCTCGCCTGCCTGAAGTGCATATTCTCTTAAATCTTCGAGTCCTAGTTTTCCTTCTTCAAACTCTTTTCCCTTTCCGGAATCATAGCTTGAGTATCGCTGCTTTCTTCTCTCAAGGTAATCCGACTTCTCAATGATGCTTTCAGCAATGATCATGCTTCTTGCAAAGGCATCCATACTACCAATATGAGCATGGAACAGATCATCCATATCTGTTGAATTTCTTCTGATCTTAGCATCGAAATTGACACCTCCACCTTGAATTCCACCTGAGCTTAAGATCACCAACATAGCCTCTGTCAATTCTTGCAAGTTCAAAGCGAATTGATCTGTATCCCATCCATTTTGGTAGTCTCCACGGTTTGCATCTATACTTCCAAGCATACCGGCATCCGCAGCAACCTGAAGTTCATGCTGAAAGGTGTGCCCGGCAAGAGTGGCATGATTTACTTCTATGTTCAGTTTGAAATCCTTGTCCAAACCATGATGCCTTAAGAATCCAACAACAGTCGCTGCATCAAAGTCATATTGATGTTTTGTTGGCTCCATAGGCTTTGGCTCTATGAAGAAGGTACCATTAAAGCCGTTCTTCCTTGCATAATCTCTAGCCATGGTAAGAAATTGAGCTAAATGCTCAGTTTCCCGCTTCATATCAGTATTAAGCAAAGACATATAACCTTCACGACCACCCCAGAAGACATAATTTTCACCACCTAGCTTAATGGTGGCATCCAAAGCATTTTTTACTTGAGTTCCTGCGTGAGCCAGCACATTAAAATCAGGATTTGTACTCGCTCCATTCATATAGCGAGGATTGCTAAAGACATTTGCTGTACCCCAAAGCAACTTGACTCCAGTTTCATTTTGCTTCTCAAGCGCATAGTCTGTGATAATCTGGATTCTTCTTTCATATTCTTGTAGACTATCTCCTTCATCTACAAGGTCGATGTCATGAAAGCAATAATAAGGAGCTCCTATTTTGGTAATGAATTCAAAGGCCGCATCCATTTTGTCCTTGGCTCTTTGAACTGCATCATCTGACACATCCCAGGGATGGTTGATCGTTCCTGGCCCAAAAGGATCTCCACCTGTTCCACAGAAGGAGTGCCAGTACGCGATTGAAAACTTGAAGTGTTCCTTCATGGTCTTCCCTCCGATAAGACGATTCTCATCATAATATCGGAATGCCAAAGGGTTGTCAGACCCTTTACCTTCAAATGGAATTTTTTCAATTCCTGTAAAGTATTCAGATTTCATAGGTTTATTAGGTTTAGGTTATTTATTCAATTGATTATTAGGTGATTATCCATTCAAAAGAGAAGTTAATTTCTCCTTCCAATTCAGATAGGATTCTTTATATGGTTCTATAAAATTTGGATTGGGAACGAAAGTCTCAAGTAATTCTAGACTTTCAAAGGTTTCCGTTTCGCTCCTATAGATGCCTGCTCCTAGACCTGCGCCTCGGGCGGCTCCCTGCGCACCATCTGTATTATAAAACTCTAGCTCAACTTCATTCATATGGATAAAGGCGCTTCGGAACACCGGACTGAGAAACATGTTTGCTCTGCCCGCCTTCACCTTGGAGAGATTTAGCCCCATATCCTTCATTATATCAAAACCATAGGTTAAAGCCGACACAATGCCTTCCTGAGCTGCTCTTTGAAGATCATTTTTGTCATGCCTTAAAAGGTCCAAGCCAAGCATTTGTGCTCCAAGAACCCGGTTTTCCAGAATTCTTTCAGCACCATTTCCAAAAGGAAGAAAGACCAAACCATTGGCTCCAATTGAGGATGATTTAGCAGACTGATTCATTTGATGATAACTAAGATCCCGATCACCGACATTCTTCTTCAGCCAACTATTCAAAATCCCTGTTCCATTGACACAAAGAAGTACACCATAAGAATGCTTATTCTCCTCATGATTGACATGTACGAATGTATTCACTCTGGATTTTGGATCGTATAGAGGCTTACTGCTCACTCCATAAACAGTCCCTGAAGTACCTGCTGTTGTCGCCAATTCCCCTGGATTGAGCACATTCAATGAAAAGGCATTATTCGGTTGATCACCTGCGCGATAGGTAATCGGTATCCCGGCTTCTAGCCCAGTTTCTTTGGAGGCTTCCAATGTCACCTTGCCCTGATCTGAAAAGGATAGTAAGACCTTTGGAATCCAATCTTCCTCAATCTGATAGTTTTCCAAAACTGCCTTGCTAACCTGATTTGAAGGGAAGTCCCAAAGGATACCCTCCGATAATCCAGTCTCAGAGGTGCATATTTCACCGGTCAATTTCATGGCGAGGAAATCTCCAGGCAGCATCATCATATAGATTTTATTACAGAGTTCTGGTTGGTTTTCTATCACCCATCGAAGCTTGGAGGCTGTGAAATTGCCTGGAGAGTTCAAGAGGTTCGAAAGGCAATACTCCTCTCCCATCTCTTTAAAGGCCTTATCACCTATCTCAGTCGCTCGACTATCACACCAGATAATAGAAGATCGCAGAACATTCATATCCCGATCTACCAATACCAACCCATGCATTTGGTAGGCAATACCAATAGCTTTGAGTTCTCCTTTTATCACATTTCCTCTAGACAGAACAGATGCTATTGCTTCCTTGGTATAACTCCACCATAGCTCCGGATCTTGCTCTGCCCAACCCGGTGAAGGGGAGTCAATCCGCATTTCATTTTTCGGGAATGACTCTGAGGCATGCACGACACCGGTATCAGCCTCCAATAAGGAAGCCTTGACCGAGGAGCTACCAAGGTCAAGACCTAAAAGAAGTTGTCTCATATTCTTTTACCAGAAAACTATATACAGAGCTGCTATAATACCAGAGATAATGAATGCACCTATTTTGAAGGTTGTACTGGTTTTGAATAGCTCTCGGTTGATATTAATAGAGTTAGGATGATCCTTGCCTTTGCCTTCATAAAGAGAAATTCCAATCATCAGGGCAGCCAATATCAAGAATACCACCCCCATTCTATCAATGAATGGAAGAGCAGGGAATACAATCTTCAGTACCACAGAAAGAGGAATACTCAACCCTGCGCCTACAAGGGCGGCGTTTGAAGTAGTCTTCTTCCAGAATACTCCAAAGAAGAAAATTGCAAATACACCAGGGCTAATGAAGCCCGTATACTCTTGAATAAACTGGAAGGCCTGATCTAACTGACCTAAAGCAGGAGCCACGATAGCTGCAATTACAAATGCTACGAGTGCAGTGATTCTACCAATAGTAACCTGCTTCTTTTCGCTAGCATCCTTACCAAAATACTTCTTATAAATATCCATAGTGAAGATGGTAGAAGTACTATTTGCCATAGAGGCCAGTGATGACACAATCGCAGCTGTCAGAGCAGCAAATGCCAATCCTTTAAGACCGACGGGTAGTAACTGGAGCAAAGTAGGATAAGCACGATCCGACTTAACTAATCCTGTATCAGGGTCGGTCATTGATTGGATAAATCCAGTATCAATCCCATCCTGAACAATTACCCAAGCTGCAATCCCAGGAATCACAACGATTAAAGGCATCAACAACTTGAGGAAACCTGCGAAAATCATCCCCTTTTGAGCTTCATCGAGACTCTTGGCAGCAAGGGCTCGCTGGGTAATGTACTGGTTGAAACCCCAATAACTTAGATTGGTAATCCACATTCCACCGATCAATACACTTAGACCTGGAAGATCCAAATATGCGTCCCTGGTCCCACCGGATCCATCAGGGATCATCATTTCTCCTTCTTGTAAAATCATTGAAAAATGCCCTGGAACCTTCTGACGAAGTAATCCAAGACCTTCCCATGCATCACCATCACCAACCATTTGTAATGCGATGTAGGTAGTCGCTAAACCACCACAGATCAAGAACACTACCTGGACAACATCTGTCCATGCGACTGCCTTAAGCCCACCATAGATGGAATAAATCATCGCGAATAAAGCCAGCCCCATTATTCCATAGGTTAATGGAATGTTGAGGATAGTATTAAGACTCAAGGCTCCCAAATAGAGCACTGAGGTCAGATTTACGAACACATAAAGTAAAAGCCAGAAAACAGCCATTGTGGTTCTCACTCTGGCATCGTATCGGTCCAAGAGGAAACCCGGCATAGTATAAATACCTTTCTTGATATAAACCGGCAAAAAGAAAATAGCAACTACCAATAAAGTTGCAGCTGCCATCCATTCATACGTGGAAATTGCCAAGCCTAGAGCAAATCCGGATCCTGACATACCGATGAACTGCTCAGCAGAAATATTGGATGCAATTAAGGATGCTCCAACTGCCCACCAGGGCAAAGCTTTTGAAGCTAAAAAGTAATCTGATGAGTTTTTCTCATGTCCTTTTTTCTCCTGAGACACAAAAATTCCCATGCCGACAATGAGCAGGCAATAGCCCACAAAAACGACCAGGTCGATAGTATCGAGTAACATAGATTGGGTTAAGGTTTATTGGTTGATTTTTTCGCTTTTCTACGAATTAGCCTCTAAATATAAGGTTTTAATGCAAACGTGTGCACAAGGATAAGCTCCAAGTCTGCTCACTTCCCCTACTCAAAATAGAGTCAAGAAAATTCTTAAAACATACAGGCTTGATTTTCAGTAGAAAAGCAAGAAACAAATAGAAATGACCCTCCAAATTCTGAACAGAAATTAAACCTGTCCCGATTCCGAGCATTTTTATGTTCAAAAATGAACATTTCATTGACAATTATCTTTTTATGTACTACAGCAGGTCAAGAAAAAAAATACCACCTATTAGGCTCAAAGGCTGTTAATCAAAAAAAGATGGGTAAAAAAGAGCTAGACCTTACCTTAGCATTATAATTGAAAAGCCAGAGGCATGGGAGAAAAAAGTAGTGTTTTTGACATGATTGGACCAGTGATGATAGGACCATCCTCCTCCCATACTGCTGGTGTGGTACGAATCGGTCGTGCTGCTATCCGGATCTTAGGCCAAATGCCCGAAGAAGCGGAAATCACTTTTTATAACTCCTTCGCCAGAACTTATGAGGGACATGGCAGTGATAGAGCCATCCTTGGAGGGTTAATGGATTTCAAAACTGATGATCCTCAAATCAAGCAATCCCTAGATACTGCTAAAGAAAGAGGGCTTAAGTACAAGTTTAAATCCATAGGCAACTCCTCTATCCATCATCCAAATACCATCAAGTTGAATTTGAAAGCTGGAGGAAAGTCAATTGAGGTGATCGGTGAAAGCCTTGGTGGAGGGTTAATTAATATTGCTGAAATAGATGGTTTTGTAGCCAATTTCTCTGCTCAAAACCACACGCTGATCATTAAAGCAAACGATGTTTCTGGAGCCATAGCCTTTATTTCCAGCGTCATTGCACAAGAAAATACCAACATTGCTACCATGTCTGTTTCTAGAAAAGGAAAAAATGACCTAGCTTGCCACGCGATAGAAATGGACTCGGGAATCAATGAAATTACCTTGGTCTATCTGGAATCTCTGGATTGGATCAACGAATTAATTTATATACCGGACATAGACCTCTAAAAACCAACTATGAGACGAATTTTATTAGGCTTTCTATTGGGAGCATTTTTATGTTTTAGTGCCTACGCCCAGGAAGAAGCAAGAGACATTTATGATCTTGAATCTGCGGTGACCACAGCATTGGAAAATAGCCTCAGCCTACAAAGAAGCCAACTCAACTTACAAAACACCGAAGCTAATTTGCTTCAAAACCAAGGGCAACGATGGCCTAACCTCTCAACTGGAGCAAGCTCCGGATACCGATGGGGTCGTTCGATTAACCCGGTAACCAACCTTTTCGAAAACAATAGAATCGGTAACGTCAACCTTTTTGCTAACGCTGGTTTCACCCTTTTTGGAGCCGGAAGAATCAATAATTCTATTAAGCAAAGCAAAAAGGATTTAGAGTCAAACATTTCCACTGTGGTTGCGACGACCAATGATATCACATTGAATATCATCAACCTATTTATCAATGTGGTCTTCAATCGAGAGCAACTTAAGATCGCTAAGAACCAGTTGGTGACTACAGAAGAGCAATTAGTAAGAACAAAGAAACTGGTTGACGCTGGACAGCTTGCCGTATCTGAACAATTGAACATTCAATCTCAGAATGCAACCAATAGACTTGAAGTCGTGAATGCTGAGAATGCATTGAGAATCTCAAAGTTGAATTTGGCTCAGGCCATGCAGATTCCATTTACTGAAGCCTTTGATGTAATCGAACCTGAGTTTGAAATAAATGAAAGCCTAATGGCTACTGAAACTGCTTCTGATATTTATGAAGTGGCAGTGGACATTATGCCGGAAATTGCAGCGGCAGATGCGGCTGTTCAAAGTGCTGAATATGGGGTAAGAGTTGCCAAGGGAGCATTCTACCCTACTATCCAGGTTTCTGCAGGGATGTTCTCTAACTATGTAGATCAGGTTTTCGGAACAGAACGACCAAACTTCGGTACACAGATTGAAAACAACCTTTCTCAATCTCTTGATGTGAGATTGAACATTCCAATTTTCTCAAATCTAAATAATAAGGCTTCATTACAAAGAGCGAGAGTTCAGCAGCAATTGAGTGAGATTTCAGCTATTGAAGCTAGAAACCAATTAAGACAAGATATCGAGTCCGCATACAATAGCGCTCTCGCTGCAGAGCAGTCTTATGAGGCTTCCTTGATTAGAGTAGAGAGTCTGGAGGAGTCATTCAGAATTGCCCAACAGCAATTTGATCTGGGTGCGATCAACTCTGTAGATTTCCAAGTAGAGCAAAACAACTATTTCAACGCGCAAGCGGATCTTTTAAACGCTAAATACACTTACATTTTCAGGGTGAAAGTATTAGACTTTTACCTAGGTAACCCTATTAATCTTAACTAAACCATGGCCAAGAAAAAGTCAAACAAACTACTATACTACCTTTTAGGAGCGGTAGGTCTAATCATCGTTTTTGCCATCATTGGTAGATCCGCTGGATGGATAGGTGGTGTTCCAGAAGTGGAAGTCCAACTATCAAGTGCTAAGACCAATACAATCATCGAAAAGGTAAGTGCCTCAGGAGAAATTCAACCAGAGGTAGAAGTAAATCTTAGTCCTGATGTTGCAGGTGAGATCATTGAACTAAACGTAAAAGAGGGTGATTCGGTAGCAGTTGGAAAACTTTTGGTGAAGATCAGACCTGATAACTTCATTTCAGCATTAGATAGAAGTAAGGCAAACCTTAATCAGCAGATGGCTAATCTCGCTCAGTCCAGAGCAAACCTTCAGCGTGCTGAGGCCCTGTTCAGCCGTACTAAGCTATCCTACGACAGACAGAAAACCCTTTATGCTCAGAAAGCAATTTCCGATGCAGACATGGAGCAAGCTGAGGCTGACTTTGTATCCGCAGAAAAGGATTTGGAAGCAGCTAAACAAAACGTTTTGGCTTCTGAATTTATCGTCAAAAGTTCGCAGGCAACTGTTAACGAAGCTGAAGAAAACTTGAGATTGACGAATGTTTATTCTCCAGTAAGTGGTATTGTTTCCAATCTTCTGGTTGAGCAAGGCGAGCGTGTTGTAGGAACCCAGCAGATGGCAGGTACTGAAATGCTGACCATCGCTGATCTTTCCAAAATGGAAGTAAGAGTGGATGTAAACGAAAATGATATCATCCGTTTGAGCATGGGAGACACCACAATCATCGATGTGGATTCTTACTCTGCTACTGATAAGACTTTCAAAGGAATCGTAACGAGTATCGCGAATACAGCAAATCCAAAGACGTCTCCTGATGCAGTAACTGAATTCAAAGTGAAGATTAGAATTCTAAATGAATCTTATGCTGATCTTGTAGCTGCTGGAAATAGATACCCATTCAGACCTGGTATGACTGCCTCTGTGGATGTGATCACTAACTCTAAAGCTGGAGTGCTTTCTATCCCGCTTGCTGCCGTAACTACGAGAGATGATCAGCTGGATACGCTAGCCGACGGTTCTACCAAAGTCAGAGAAATTGTATTTGTGAATGACGGAGGTACAGCGAAAATGAAATTTGTGAAAACAGGTATTTCAGATTTTGAGAATATCGAAGTATTAGAAGGTCTTTCCGCTGATGATCAAATCATTGCAGGTCCATATTTCGCAGTTAGTAAAACTTTGAAAGATGGAGATAAGATTAAGGAAGTAGCTAAAGGCCCAGAAGCAGGCGAAGGCGAAGGAAGCGGAGTTTCCGTAGAAATCAACTAATTCCAGCTAACCAAAAAAAATCCCCGATTGAATTCTCAATCGGGGATTTTTTTTACCATTTTTTCAATTGCTCATATACTAGATGGAGAGGGAATCCCATTACGTTAAAGTAAGATCCTTCAAGTTTACTCACACCTATAAAACCAATCCACTCCTGTACACCATAGGCTCCAGCCTTGTCAAAGGGTTCATAGGTATCTATATAATGATAGATTTCCTCCTCTGAGAGCATTTTGAAAGTAACATTGGTTTCATCTTCCAACGTTATCTTCTTTTGAGCGTCACGGAAAGTGACCGCCGTCATTACTGTATGAGTGGCCCCAGAAAGGCTTTTAAGCATATCGAAAGCCTCTTCTCGATTATCCGGTTTACTAAGGACATGGTCATCCAAAAGAACCACAGTATCAGAAGTGATTAAAATTTCGTTGTCTTTCAGCTCCTCTTCAAAGGCATCAGATTTAAGGTTCGATAGGTAAGCAGCCACGAAAGAAGCTCTCATTCCTTCAGGAATATCCTCATTTACAGGAAATACTTTTACCTCAAAATCTAATTCCAATCCCTTCATCAATTCCTGTCTTCTGGGCGAATTAGAAGCTAAAATTATCTTCTTATTATGTAGTTTTTCCAAAAAAGGCTTCATACTCAAATTCAAATTCATCCTGTGCGATACTTCCAAAAAGTAAGCCTCCGAGGGCTTTCGGATAAAAGTAAGTAGATTTTTGAGGCATTACATCACCTGAATTACAAACTTCTAAAACCTGATCCATCTCCAACTCTCGAGTGATTACAGCGAAACTTGCATCTCCTTTTCTAACTTCAGCGACACATCTGGAAAAATTTCGCTCATAATGAATCTGGTCTGATTTCCTCTGATCCTCCATGGGAATCTTCAAGCAGTGACGAAAGAGAGCATCATGTAAGATGGCCAAATCCAACTTCCGAACTGCTTCGCCCATGTCAGGATTAAGATCTGTCAGCCTTTCTTTTCGAATTTCCATTAGAAAGCTTTCCTCACCCATCACCAATCCAAAGGTCCCTGGAATATGAAAAGCATAATTCTCCAAGTCCTCTGGGTCAGAAAATTGACGAATTTGAAACCATTCTGAAAGACGCGAGAAGAAGACTTCCGCCTTCATGTCGAGGCCATAAAACAATCTGTGAGTAGGCAGAATTTTAAGGTGATTACCCTTTGCATTGGTCAAGTACATCAAATGGAAATCACTCGCCATAAGGCCTTCTCCCTCTGACTCTGATCTCATTTCATTTTTAAATGAAATAGCACTCTGCAATCTATGGTGCCCATCAGCTAGTATTACCTTTTTATTTTCTAATACCCTCAAGAATGTAGATATGACCTTGGCATCATGGATCACAGCCAAAACCTCCCTCACACCTTGATAGTCTTCAATTTCATAAATCGGACTCTCCATCGCCGCATCCATGTAGGACTCAAGCAAAAATTGATCGTCTTCATAGAGTCCGTGCGTAGGACTGGCTTGAATCAAGGTTTCCTTAAGCAAGTCGTGCCTATCCCCTACTGCCGTGGTTATAGTATTTTCATGCCTTTGGATAATGCCCTCCTCCCAGTCGTATGCTTCAATTTGAGCAATAAAGCCTTTTCTACATCGCTCTTCATTTTCACCTGGAACGCGGAAAAACTGATAATAGACATATATGCCGGGCAAATTATCCCGAACCAAAACCCCTGATTCTTTCCATTCTTTTAGAAGTGCTTTGGCTCTAATCGCCGGCTTATCTCCTTCAGGAACTGACAGATGAATACTATTCAGTGGGTTTTCGTAAAGCAATTCTCTTTGCTTTTCCGAAACCACATCAAAAAGCGGAGCCGTTAGGGCATCGAGATTTTTACCCAATTCTGAGTTATACCTCCAGGCCTTTAATGGTAAGATCCTCGCCATTTAATCTTGAAGTCTCTTTCTCCAGGCCGATTCTTTCTTTGAACCTGAGGTAGTTGTTTGTCGACTGGCCTGACCTTCCTTCTCAAAAAAATGGACTGCAAGGGCCGCTATTAGCTCCTTTTCATTTTCGCCAAAATCAGAGTTCAATAATTCTGGCTGGAAATACTTTTCTACAAACTTTGTATCAAAGTCACCACTGGTAAAAGCTTCATGCTGAATGGCAAACTTGCAAAAATCCAAGGTGGTCTTGATTCCCGAAATTGTATAGCCATCAATCGCCCTAACCATCCTTTGAATGGCCTCATCACGAGTTTCGGCATGAGTAATAAGCTTTGATATCATCGGATCATAATAGATTGGAATATCCATTCCTTCCTCAAATCCATCATCGACACGAATACCTGGGCCTTGTGGCCTTTGATAGGACTGAAGGTTTCCAATATCCGGCAAGAAATTATTCTGTGGATCTTCGGCGTAGACTCTGATCTCAAGGGAGTGACCATTGATCTTAAGGTCTTCTTGCTTGAAATTCAGACTTTGTCCTTGAGCTACAAGAATTTGCTCCCTTACCAGGTCTTTTCCAGTAATCATCTCTGTTACCGGGTGTTCTACCTGCAGTCTGGTATTCATTTCGAGGAAATAGAAATTCAGATCCTGATCAACAATAAATTCTACTGTACCTGCACCTATATAATTACATGCCTTTGCAACTCCTACAGCTGCCTCTCCCATTGCCTTTCTCATTTCAGGGCTTACGACAGCGGATGGCGCTTCTTCAATTACCTTTTGATGACGTCTTTGGATAGAACACTCTCTTTCGAAAAGATAGACAATGTTCCCTTGGGCATCACCCAATACCTGAATTTCAATATGTCTGGGCGAAGTGATAAACTTCTCAATAAAAACTGCTCCATCACCAAAAGAAGATTGTGCCTCACTCACAGCCCTATTCATTTGTTCCTCAAAATCAGCTTCTGATTCTACAACTCTCATTCCTTTACCTCCACCACCAGCACTAGCCTTGATAAGAATTGGATATCCAATTTCATTAGCCCTTTGCTTAGCCAATTCGATATCAGAGATAGCCTCTTCAGTTCCTGGAACCAAGGGGATATCATATTCCGCCACCGCCTGCTTTGCAGCAAGCTTACTTCCCATGACCTCAATGGCTTCCGGACTTGGACCGATAAAAACCAAGCCAGCCTCTTTTACTTTTCGGGCAAAGTCAGCGTTTTCAGATAAAAAGCCATAGCCGGGATGGATGGCATCCACCCCTAATCGCAAACACTCCTCAATTATTTTATCACCTAGTAAATAAGATTCTGAGGAAGGAGGAGGTCCAAGGCAAACGGCTTCGTCTGCAAAAAGCACATGTGGTGATAGTCTATCAGCCTCACTAAAAACAGCTACTGTACTGATTCCCATTTCCTTAGCAGTCCGCATTATTCTCAGACTAATTTCTCCTCTATTGGCTACGAGAATCTTTTTTATTTCAGGCATAAATTCTTGTCTATTTGGGTGAATATCAGGTAACGAAATAAGCAAAAAAGTAGAAGTATTACTTCAGAAATGTCAAAATGGGTTTCCTTTTTTGCTTGGCAGGTAGATAAGTTTTATTTTTGGCGAATTTTAAGATGTAAAT
>CAZLUY010000253.1:0-5234 GCA_964562785.1 uncultured Limnohabitans sp.
GATACAGGCAACCTTCAATTCTTTGGTCATTTTCATTGCTAATTCTTTGTCAGACATTTGAGAAAGGTGTCCATAGGATGCTTGTTGGAAAAAACTTCCTTGACAAGGCTCAAATTGCAAACCTGATTTCCTCAGACCCTCATTGAATAAGTCACGCTTCTTTTGATAGAAATTGGGAAGGTCATAATATGTCTCCTTTTTCAGATATTCTGCCAATGCATGTTGTGCTGGTCTGACCGTAGTGAAGGTCACATATTGATGTATCTTTCTAAACTCAATAGTCAATTCAGGTATAGCAATACAATATCCTATTTTCCAGCCAGTTATATGAAAGGTTTTTCCAAAGGAACCACAAACGAAAGTACGCTTTCTCAAACCCTCGTGTGTTAATAGGCTATGGTGTTTTCTTCCGTCAAAAAGTATGTGCTCATAGACTTCATCGCTTATGACAAAAAGACCAAACTCATCTACAAGAGTCCAAAGTTTTTCCAAGTCACCTTGAGACCAAACATAGCCACTCGGGTTATGGGGAGTATTCACGATGATTGCCTTTGTCTTCGATGAAATAGTATTCCGAATCAATTCCCAATCAGGCGAAAAATCCTCTGCGCTTAAAGCCACATGAACTGGCACTCCTTTGCAAAGCAGAATCGCTGGATCATAGCTATCAAATGCAGGCTCCAATACGATCACCTCATCCCCTTCCTCCACGACAGCCGTCACTGCTGAGAAGACTGCCTGGGTGGCACCTGAAACAATTGTCCACTCCGTTTCAAAGTTTGTATCCACACCGTAGCACTTTAAAGTCTTTTCGGCCATGGCTAATCTCAAATCCGGCACTCCCGTCATCGGAGCGTACTGATTACTACCTTCTTTTGTGAATTTGGAGATTAATTCAAGCAATTCTGGATCAGGATCAAAGCCTGGATAACCTTGTGAGAGATTAATCGCGCCTGCCTCTGCTGATGCGCGACTCATTGTTGTAAAAATGGTTTCCCCTACGTGTGGTAGTTTAGAATTCATAGAATTATTGCTTCCTCCTGCAATAAATTGATTTACGATTTCTTGTCCTAATAATTATTTTAGAGGAAATCTCAGTTCAAATGAAGTCAGTCCTTTTAGCATTAGCTTGTCTACTTTCTGTTACAGTTATCAGAGCTCAAGAACCAATTAAGCTCCTTGAAGCAAACCCCCACTACTTCGAATACAAAGACAAGCCATTAGCCCTAGTCACATCAGCCGAGCATTATGGTGCTTTAATCAATAAGGGTTTTGATTATGAAACTTATCTCCGCACCCTCCACGTCGCTGGAATGAATTATACCCGCATTTTCATGGGGAGCTACTTTGAGATTCCAGGAGACAGCTTTGGTATTAAATTCAATACCCTCGCACCCTATGAAGGAAATGCACTGATTCCCTGGCAAAGGGTTGAAACAGAATCAGGAAAAAAGTATGATTGGTCGAGCTATAATGATGAATACTTCGAGAGACTTCATCAATTCATGGCCTTGGCAAATCAGCTAAACATCATTGTAGAGGTCACTTTTTTTTCTTCTATCTATAGAGATGAACATTGGGATATAAGCCCACAAAACCCTAAAAATAGAATCAATGCAGAGGTTGATTCACTTGATAGAAGACTTGCTCATACCCTTGAAAATGGTGGCCTCCTAAGTCTACAAAAAGGCTATGTACAGAAAATAGTGAAGGAGCTAAATGACTATGATAATTTCTTCTTTGAGATCCAAAATGAGCCCTGGTCGGATCGCGGTATTTCTATTTTGAACCTGATGAATCTCTATGTGACAGATGGACCCGACTGGACCAAAGAGGTTGAGTATGCAGATCAATTATCTCTGGATTGGCAGAATGCAATGATCGAAACTATCGTGAAGACTGAGATTGAACTTCCCAAGAAGCACTTAATCGCCCAGAACTACTCAAATTTCAAGTCGGCTCTTTATGATGTAAATCCTAATGTTTCTATCGTGAATTTCCATTACAACTGGCCTGAATCAGCTGAATGGAATTATCACCTCAATCGGGTAATAGGATTTGATGAATCAGGATTTGCAGGTAATGAAGACTGGGTCTACAGAAGGCAAGCATGGGCTTTTTTGATGTCCGGAGGAGGCCTTTTTAATCATCTTGATTATTCCTTTTTTGAAGGAAAAGAAGATGGTACGGGAGTAAATGAGGCTCCAGGTGGTGGAAGCGTTCAATTCAGGAAGGAAATGAAAATACTCTCTGATTTCATCCATTCCCTGAATTTGGAAGGAGCGAAACCAAACAAGACCCTGATTAAATCTGCTCCGGGTCTACTTACCTTCGCAATGGATGATGGAGAAGAAGGTTTTGCCATTTATGTGGTAGAAGCAGGAAAAAGAGCAAGTATAATCACCATGGAGCTACCAAAGGGAGAATATGAGGTATATGCACTTGACCCAACAACAGGTGATAATTCCCTCGTTTCATACCTGAATAGCAATTCGGAGGAGACCTCATTATCAATAGATCTTGAAAAGGGAGAATCAGTATATCACATTAAAAAGAAGTAATGATAGAGTTTCAGGCTACTATCCAAAAATTGGACTACAATCATTGGCAGCACCACCTCCCTGTTCCCGATAGGTTTATCGCTGATCTGGTGACCAAGGAAAGCCGTAGGGTTTTAGTTCATTATAATGGCCAAGGCCCTTTTCAACTTGCCCTATTTAAAGGAAAAGAGTATTGGTATTTGCTCATTAATCAAGAAATCCGAAAGAAGCTCAAAGTTGAGGCGGGAGATGAATTAGATATCAGGTTAGAAAAAGACACCAGCGAATATGGTCACGAAGTGCCAGAGGAATTCACAGTGATGATGGATCAGGATACTGAAGCCAAAATGTACTTTGACAATCTTACTCCTGGTAAGCAAAGAAGTCTGATTTACATTGTGGGTAAGGTAAAAAGCTCTGAAAGCAGGATGAAAAAAGCCCTGGCCATCACTCATCATATGAAGGAAGGTCAAGGCAATCTTGATTACAAGAGGCTTAATGAGTTAATCAAATTTTACAATAATCTCTGATTAGTTCCAAGCATTTTGATATGCATTGACCGCTATTCCCAAAAGTCCTTCTGCATTTCCTCCACGATTATTGGTAAGGATAACTACCTCAACATCATTTGGAAAGGTGACAATTCGTGTAGCTACTCCTTGACCGTTACAGTTATTATTCAATACAGAATTACAAAGAGTCCCACCTTTGGAGAAGTAGATTCCTCGATCTCCTTGTAGAGGATTAGCTATTCTATCTGCTCCATCTGACCATCCCGCAGCGAAAAGATACATCACTGCTCTAGAATTATCATCAAGGATATCTTCAGTATGATTCAAAAAAGCGAGAAACCTTGCCACATCAAAAGCACTCATATAATACCCTCCTCTTCCTAAAAAGTCTGTGCGATCACCTATATTCCAACCGGCTATTCCTAGCCCAGAACCCTGACGATAATATCTGGCAGGAGACCCGACGGTATTGGCTGTTCGGATTCCTACAGGTTGAAAAATCCTAGTCTGTACATACTCATCGAAAAACTCATTGACATTATCCTCATTTGCAGATGGGCTAAGGCCAAAGCTCAAATTCGCCATTCGAGCAATCAAGTATTTGACTAGTGAATAGTTCAAATTGGAATACTGATAAGGTGAGTTTGAAAGCGGTTGACCCGAAGACACCCAATTTCCGGCAATAGCATTATAACTGGTTCCAGCGTTAGCAGGAAAGCCTGACCTATGAGTCAATAAATCCCTGAATTTCAGATTAGCCACATTCTGGCTTACATCCCAAATTCCAGGTAAATATGGCCCAATCTCCTGATTCATCATGGCAGCCGCACCAGCGCCAAATTCATTCATTGCTTTGAGCATAGCAACAGCAGTAATGGTCTTATTGACACTAGCAAGGTATATGGGTGTGGTTAAATCGGCTAGAGAAGTTCCGTCCACACCCTGCGTCCAATTTCCAAAAGTACCAGAAGCGGCCATCTGACCATCTTGGTTAATGACATATGCATATCCAGTCAGATTGATACCTAAACCTACAGCCAGGTTTGTAGAAAAGTCATCTACATTAAAAAATTGCTCATTAGGGTTTACTTTCCCAAGACCCTCTTCAGGAAAAATAGTCACAGGACTGAGTTGGCATCCTATCAGAATTGAGGTCATGAAAAGTAAACAGACACTCGATTTAAACATGTTGAATTTCATAGCTTGAAGAATTAAATTTTCCTCAATCTATACCTCCTTAAATTCTAATTTCTGGAGGATTGATGCCTGCATACTTTCAATTGATGAATAATGGTTTTGAATATATTTCCAAATTCAGAAAAATGAATCTTAAGTCTCTTTTCAAGGAATTGACTAATTTGTTATATGGACGTTAAGCATCCACCTTTAATCAATTGTGACCTTGGAGAAGGGGTTAACAATGAAGAGGAAATTTATCCACTAATCGATTCAGCTAGTATAGCCTGTGGCGGACACATAGGAGATGAAAATAGCATCAGGAGCTCTATGGTTTTAGCTAAGAAAAACCGGGTGAATATTGGAGCTCACCCCTCCTATCCTGATCGCAAGAATTTTGGCAGGAAGTCTCTGGAAATTGACTGGGACAAACTTGAAAAATCACTAGTTGAGCAGCTTGATTTGTTTTTGACAGTCGCTCAAACTTTGCAAATAGAAATACATCATATAAAATGTCATGGGGCTTTGTATAATGATGCCGCCAAAAGCTCCACCCTTGCTGATCAGCTTACCTCCCTTTTCATGACCAAAATGCCTGAAATTCCCATATTCGTCCCTTTCCAATCTGAAATGGAAAACATAGTAAAAAAGAAAGGTTTATCACATTATGTAGAAGTATTCGGCGATAGAGCATATGATGAAAATTACCGGTTGGTATCGAGGGCTGAAACCAACTCACTATTGGAGGATTTTGGATCCGTGAATGAACATTTGGAGTCCATTATTTCCGAAAGCGAAATCAGAAGTAAAAGTGGAAAGAAGCTTCCAGTCAAAGCCGATACCCTTTGTTTTCATGGAGATAATCCAGGCTTATTCGATTTTCTACCTGACATCAGAAAGAAGTTTTGGACCTAAAATTCAAGCTAAATCAAATAGCCAACCGATTCACTGAAATAACCTTTGAAGAAGAAATTTCAGATGAGCTTTTGAACAAAAGGCTACAAGT
>CAZLUY010000254.1:0-3683 GCA_964562785.1 uncultured Limnohabitans sp.
CCTGCCAGCATTCTTCAGCATTTACCTTCCAATTCAATGATTCTAAAATCTTCTTATCACCGTACTGGATTCTCACATTATCTAAGCGAATCAGCTCGCCTTTCATCCCTTGATAACCCGAAAGCAATTCGTTTAGGAAATTTCGGTCAAATGGAAAACGAAAATTAGACTTCCCATTCGATAAATGACTCCAATCTGTTAATTCCCTTAATCCAAAGGAATCCAGCTGTCCAACTTTAGTCACTCCTTCAGGAATCTCATGAGACGAACAAGTGAGGATAACATGGATCCCTTTTGCGGTAATGGCTTTCAAAACCTCACTAAAGGTTTCTCGACTCTGTTTGTCAAGCCCCGTAGTTGGGTGATCCATCAGAAATATTCTCGGATTTTCCATTAAACCCAAGGCGATGGCCAACCTTCTTGTTTCGCCATTGGAAAGCTTAAGAATAGACTCTTCAAGAAGCTGATCTAGCTTCATGAGATCGGCTACTTCTGAGATCGACCAGCCCTTGTTTCCTGGTTTACCATAGTTCTCCAAGTAACCTCTCACCGAGAGAGCATCATCCACTTCAGAGGAATTGAATCTTTGCTGGAAATAGAAATTTTGAAGATTGGATTTATTCTTAAACCTGTATTCGCTTGAGATGAAGGAAATTAGATCCTGTGGACTATTCGCCAGACCTTGAGATTCCCGGAATCTTCTGTAATCATCAGCAAACGGATAGGTCACTTTACCCTGGGACAGGTGGGTTTTGCCTAATATCGTCTGTAGAAACGCTGATTGAAGACTTCCAGAATCTGAGACAATCGCCCAGGTTTCTCCTGGATTTAGAGAGAAATTAAGCTTACTAAAAGCTAATCCCGAAGTAGATTTTACTCGGGCATTTTGGATCGATACTAAACTAAAAGTCAAAGGCAAATAGGCTGGGTGCCACAAAATAAAAAATCAAAGGGAACTAATCAGGTCTTATTCTTTGAATCAATAAGGATCGTCACTGGCCCATCATTCACCAGCCCAACTTTCATATCTGCTCCGAATTCTCCAGTACCAACGGACTTCCCCAATAAACTCTCGATTTTATTGATAAATGACTCATATAGGGGAATTGCCGTTTCAGGTCTTGCGGCCTTAATGTAAGAAGGCCGGTTTCCCTTTTTGGTACTTGCATGAAGGGTGAATTGAGAGATAATCAAGGCCTCTCCATCAACCTGAATTAAGGAGCGATTCATAACTCCCTCATCATCCGGAAATATTCTAAGGTTAATTAACTTATTTCCAAGCCAATCAATATCCTCCTGCTTATCCTCTTCCTCTATTCCAACCAGCACTAAAACCCCTGTTCCTATCCTTGATTTGACTATTGAATCAATAGTAACTGAAGCCTCACTTACTCTCTGGATCACTAATTTCATACGGTCAGGTCTTGCATTTGTCCAGAAGATATGATTTCTACTCGACCTAGTCCTTCATTTTTCAAAGCAATTAGAACCATTGACTTAGCTACCTGAAAGTCGAATATCGGGCGGAAATTTTTTAAGAGCTTCAACCATACCAAGGGCTTCATAAAAACAGTCGCGACCATCTCCCCAAACCTGAATTCTTTGCGGTCTCCCAAAAGAAGAGAAGGCCTGAAAAGCCCAAGCAATTCAAAGTCTAACTCCTTAAGTCCGGCCTCAACCTGACCTTTCACTTTATTATAGAAAACAGAAGACTGAGAATCAGCTCCTAATGCAGAAACATAAATGAACCGTGTTGCTCCTAAATTTTTAACCCATCTGGCAATACCAATAACCAGGTCATGATCAATTCTAAAAAATTCTTCCTGGCTACCAGCCTTCTTAATGGTCGTACCGATAGAACAAAAGGAATGAATTTGACAATCGCCATTTTCAATGGCACTTCTCAAATCTTGGAACACACCTCCAAGGTCATTGGCAACCATCATGTCAGCCCAGTTCCACTTCTCAATTGTGCCAAGATCGCCTGCAAGTTGAACAAGTTTAGCGTGTTTTATGGCAAGTTCTATACGCCCAACACTGATCACATAATCGTATTCAGGGTTTTGAAAAAGCTGGTGGAGCAATGACATTCCAACTAAGCCAGAAGCTCCTGACACGATCGCTACCTTCATTTAGTAATGTGTTGAGAAATCAGATCTGAAAACTCCTGGTCAATCTCATTATTCTTATCCCGAGCATACCATAAATGTGTTCCCTCAGAAAACTCCTTTGAGCTTACTCCTTTAGGATCTTCCTTATACTCTTTCAATCTATTTTGCAGAAACTCAGGTCTTGGGCCCCAGGTGAACAATTCCTCTTCCAAATCATCCGCTAGAGCAACGACCTTCGGAATGGATTTACCACCATTTGTTAGGTAATCACTCATGATTTCAGGGTTCTCATCCCTAAGTATGAATTTGGTTTGAATCAGTGGGTTTAAGTCCGCCACCTTCTGGATAAAGGGTATGTTCTGGGCAGCATCTCCGCACCATGCTTCAGTCAACACTAACCATGTTTGTGGCTTATCAACCTCCTTTGCAAGTGTCTCTAGCTTATCAGAGATTTTCGCATTTTTCTCCCAACGCTTCATTCGTCGCTGGTTCATGCGTGTGTATTCTATATAACTTTCAGACTGGTTAGGGCCGGTCGTCTTGTTTTGAGCTAAAAGCTCATCCATCAGAGTCCGGTATCCTTCGTAGTCAAATGCCTTTTCAATTACCTCAGAGGTAATTTTTTCACTTGGACGCTTCATGATTATTCTAAAATTTTCAGGATAACAGAAGCTGTTACTCAGAAGTTCTCTCCCACTCCAAAAACTCTTCTACTTCATCCTTCAACTTGGCGAAAATGGCCAGGATTACTGATACGTCATCAGCAAATCCAAATACACCGAGGAAATCTGGAATTATATCAAAAGGAGAAACAAAATAAACCAACCCAAGAATAATGAAACTCAGCGCACCAGTTGAAACTTTATAAGTCCCATTGAAGTGGGCTTTTATCATTCTTACGAAAACTGCGATAGGCTCAAGCAGCTGTTGAACCCTTGGATCGGAGGTCAACTTGGCAATCTTTGATCCTACCTTTCCGAGTAGAGCATTCAATTTCTTAGGCTGCTCTGCTATAATGGCTGCCTGTTTCCCAAAAAGAGTTTTGGCCTGATCTAAATATTTGCTCGCTTCAGTCTTAAAAGTTGCCATGATCAGAAATAAAGCTGTATTTCATTCTTCACCTTTTGAAGGGCAAAAGAAATGGCGTCCGAGTTTCTCTCCAGGCTAATGGTGAAAACACTCTTCGCGAAGTCAATCCCGCTCGCTTCAGTATCTATGGACTGACGGCTTTGATTCAAAATGGTAATCACGTCCTCTACAGCAGCTTTTACTGCTTCCCATGTTTCTTCAGAAAAATAAACCTGCTGACTGAAATTATGTGAGAATTCTTCTCTCACGTCATTAATCAATATAGTATACAATTCACTTGCTGAATGCTGAGTAGGGTTTGACCGACGAACCAGATTGTTAGGGGTAATTCTTTCAAGGAGTAAACACAAGCGCTCCCCGGCCTGCAATCTAACCGGAAGTATAGTTTGAGTATTCTGTGTCTTGAGATCAACCAGCATCTTTTCCCTTTCTTTAGATAGATAAGATGCCACAATCAGATACATTCCATACAGAACCACCCCA
>CAZLUY010000255.1:0-1832 GCA_964562785.1 uncultured Limnohabitans sp.
TCGAGCTTCCTTAAGGCTAAACCAATTTTAGCAATATGTACTTCTTCATCTTCGTTTGCAGCAATGTCATATGCCTTACGGATTAATTGCAGGTCTAAATCTTCTGCTACCTCTACTTTATCTACCGGTTGGCTTTCTCCTTTTTCAGATTTTGGTTTGTTAGGTGCAAGGTTCTCGACGTAAGTGAAAATTTCACAGGATTTGACAAAAGCTTTTGGTGTGACTCGTCGTCCTATTCCCATGACGAACATTCCTTCTTCCCGGATTCTTTTTGCTAATCCTGTATAGTCACTGTCGCTGGAAACAATACAAAAGCCTTCCACACTCCCAGCATGGAGGATGTCCATAGCATCGATAATCATGGAGCTGTCCGTGGAGTTCTTTCCCGTGGTGTATGAGAATTTCTGGATAGGATTAAAAGAGTGGAGGTTGATGGTTTCCTTCCAACTATTCATCTGAGGAGTAGTCCAATCTCCATAAATTCTCCTGATAGTGGCTTTTCCATATTTAGAGACCTCGTCCAATACCTCCTTTAGGAGTTTGGCTTGGGCATTATCTCCATCGATCAACACCGCAATGTGAAAATTCTTCTCTTGCATACCTTAGGCTAGCTTTTCTCTGAAAAATTCAATAGTTCTTGCCCAGGATAGAGTAGCAGCAGCTTCGTCGTATCTAGATGTTGTATTGTTATGGAAACCATGATTGGTATCAGGGTAGAAATAAGCTTTATAGTCAACACCATTTTCCTTCAGGGCCTTTTCGTAATCTTCCCAACCAGCATTTACTCGCTTATCTAAGCCTGCATATTGGAGTCTTAAAGGGGCCTTGATTTTAGCCGTATCTTCGGCACTAGGTTGACCACCATAGTAAGGGACAGATGCCTTCAAATCGGGTAGCCGTACAGCCATCATATTGGAAATCCAACCTCCGAAACAGAATCCTACCACGCCTACATTTCCATTACAATCAGGATGATTCTTTAGGTGATGGAAGGCAGCAATAAAATCTTCAAGCATTTCATTTCTATCTCTTTGTCTTTGCAACGCTCTCCCATCATCATCATTTCCAGGATAGCCTCCAAGAGGAGTGAGGGCATCAGGAGCTATTGAAATAAACCCATCTACAGCCGCCTGTCTACCAGTATTCTCAATGTATGGATTTAGCCCTCGGTTTTCATGAACCACCACAATTCCCGGTTTCTTTCCAGACTCTTTGGGCTTAGAAAGGAGCGCCTTCATTTCTCCACCACCTTTTGGTGAGTCATACATGATGTAATCTGATTCTATTCTTTCATCATCAGGACTGATAGTTTGAGTGTCGACGTAGTTTGGCATCATGGCTGACATCAAAGCAGCAACTGTTATCCCCCCAACGGCATATGCTGAAAGCTTTTCTACAAAGACTCGTCGGTTGATTTTATTATGTGCATAGGCATCATAAAGGTCAAATACTTCCTGACTTATTTCGTGTTTTTCTAAAGGTCTCATATTGGGATTTGTTTTTTTAAAAGTTAGCGATTTAGATTCAATTATATCTAGCCGCTTAAAGAATGGGGTAAGTAAGAAGTTGTTTGGGATAAGCAAAGACTAGCTGAAATAAAGATGTTGTGTGGTAACATAATGACAATAATGGGCTGAATGATATTTTTGTATATTGTCCACGACCTTAGCTATGGAAACTTTAATGGAAGAAATTAAGTCGAAGTCAAAGCCGAAGAGCAGGAAAACTGCTCGTGAAAGGCAAACTTTTTATCGGGTAGCATTTAATAATAACACCCAGCTACTCAAGATTGCAGATAATAAAGCCAATATCATCATCAGTATAAATGCTCT
>CAZLUY010000256.1:0-4791 GCA_964562785.1 uncultured Limnohabitans sp.
GATATGGTGAGTGCTGGTTTTGCCAATGATCATGAGGAGTTGGCACTCAAGATTGAATTTTCAAAAAAGCAGTTACCCTGGCTCATCCACTGGCAGCACCTGGGAACCAATGATTATGTTTCAGCTCTAGAGCCAGCGACTAATCCGCCAATAGGTCAAAAGAATGCTAAGGATCAGGGAACACTCATAGAACTGAAACCTGGAGAAACTCGAGATTTTGACCTGAAACTCTCAGTCCTTTCAGGTAAAGAAGTCTCGACTTTTCAATAGAAATAAAATACAACTAATAACATACATCCAATATCATGAGCATAGCAAAAAAAGCACTAGAACAAGGAGAAGGGATTCTAAGACTCACACCAACATGGGTTCCAAGGTCCTTTTGCGTTCCGGGCAGAAGGATAAAACTTCATCCTGATGACTATTATGCTCTAGGAGGAAATCGTGGAGGAATAGATGAAAGATGGTTCTCATCCACTACACCCGCTCAAAATGGACCATTAACCAGTAAGGATGAAGGCTTGAGTCATGTGGCTTATGCAGAAAACGGGGTGACTGAGCTTTTCCTCCTAAGGGATGCTATAGATGAGCTTGGTGCCCAGATTATTGGATCTCGACTTTGGGATAAGTACAAGTCCTGGCCCATGTATTCCAAGTTTTTTGACAACATGGGGCCTCTTCCTCATCATATTCACCCAAGCGATGAATTTGGTAAGCTCACGGGTCAGAATGGGAAGCCGGAAGCATATTATTTCCCGCCTCAGGTGAATAATCATGGAGGAGATTTTCCTTACACCTTCTTCGGAATCGCTCCTGGAACAAGTAAGGAAACGATTTTGCAATGCCTAAAAGACTTTGATAAGGGAGATAACAAAATCACCAACTATTCACAGGCTTTCAGACTTCAGCCTGGGACAGGATGGGATGTGCCACCAGGCATGCTCCATGCTCCAGGATCGCTTTGTACCTATGAGCCACAGAAGGCTTCAGACATTTTCGCCATGTACCAGTCACTAGTTAATGAAGCTATTATTCCAGATGAATTGCTGTGGAATGCAACGCCAAAGGATAGGGTAGGAGATTATGATCTCCTTTTGGAGATGATCGATTGGGATTTGAATGTGAATCCAAATTTGATGGATAGACATTATATGGAACCTAGACCTGTAGAAGATGAAGATGAGATGCATTCAAAAGGATACCATGATGCATGGATTTGCTATCGATCACATGATTACTCTGCCAAGGAGCTAACTGTCTACCCAGGAGAGTCCGTGACTATCAAGGATAATGCAGCCTATGGAATGATTATGATGCAAGGTCATGGAACAATGGGAGTTTGGGATATTGAAACACCTTCCCTTATTCGATTTGGTCAGCTTACACATGATGAGTATTTCGTTTCTGAGGATGCAGCTAAAGCTGGGGTGAAAATCACCAACACTTCCAAAACAGATCCAATCGTGATGCTCAAGCACTTCGGCCCTGATAATCCAGATTTGAAAGTGGTGGAATAGAAGAGGTTACTTCACTCCACCCGCAAAGACGAATGAAAATATAATCTAAAATTACTATGAACAATTACCCAAAACTACATAATGCTACCTGGCCTGGATTGGTTGGGAAAGGCCCTGATTCTGAGCCTGTGATTCCATTTGATTCTCTTTTAGAGATGACTGCAGCTGCTGAGGTGGATGGAGTAAAATTCGACGGAATTGATGTGGGTCTTCTTGAACCACATTTCGATTTGAATGACCCGGACGCAGCTTCAAAACTTGCCGAGAAAGTCTCGAAATACAATTTGAAAGTAGGGTCACTTGTTGCACCTATTTGGGCCGGATCAGCCATGGGTACAGAGGAGCAAAGAGACACCTTCGTGGAAATGGTCAGAAAGTCTTGTGAGTTTGGGCGAAAGCTAAAAGAATTAGGTGTCAGGGATTATGGGATAGTCAGAATAGATTCAGCGGCGGGAGTAGAGGATTGGGCAAAAGATCCAGACGGCAACACCGCTCAGATTGTAGAGACGTTCCAAAGAGCTTGTGATGTTGCGGCCGATTTTGGAGAGAAGCTTGCCGCTGAGGGAGAGATTTGCTGGGGAGCCATGCATAGCTGGAAGTATATGGTGGAAACCCTACAGCGCGTGAATAGAACCAATATTGGATTCCAGGCGGATATGTCACACACATTCCTTTACACACTTGGCTATAATGCTCCTGAGCACAGAATTCTCGCTGATGGTGCTGATATCAAGGATCATGAGGTAGTTAAGGCTGGATTAAAAGAAGTGACGGACGCACTTAGGCCATGGACCATAGATTTTCACGTTGCCCAAAATGATGGTAGTGTCTTTGGCTCTGGATCCCATGATAAGACGGGGCGACATTGTCAGGCCACGGATCCAAATGGCGTATTGGATATTGCTCATGATGCCGGCTATTGGCTAAGGGATGAAAATGGTGAATTGACCAAAGCGTTTAAGCACATCTGTTGGGATGGCTGTATGTTCCCGAATGCTGTCATGGAAAACCAACAAACCTGGAATGATATCCTTGCTGCAATGGTCAAAGTGCGAAATGCACATGGCTGGTAATAAACCCTAGTGATCGTGGAGAGATTGCTTCTCCCGATTCTCGGGATCGCAATGACGAAAAATTGAAATGAAAAAAGTACATCAATGAAAGACAAAAAATATATACGAATTGGAATGATTGGTACTGGCCTAATGGGTCGAATTCATACCAATGGATACAAGCGATTAGCGGATTTTTGGCCTGAATACGAGTACCGACCTATTCTTCAAGCCTGCTGTTCGAGGAGAGCAGAAAAGGCCGAGGCCTTTATGAAGGATTGGGGTTATGGTTCTTTTGAAACGGATTGGCGAGAACTGATTGCCAGAGATGATATCGATGCTGTGGATATCTGTACTCCAAATGATATGCATGCCGAGATTGCCATTGCTGCAGCAGAGGCTGGTAAGATGATCCTCTGTGAAAAACCATTGGCTCGTACGGTTGAGGAAGCCAAAGGGATGCTTGAAGCAGTTGAGAAGGCAGGTGTAAAGAATACAGTTTGGTACAATTACCGAAGAATTCCAGCTGTGACCTTAGCAAAGCAGATCGTGGCATCGGGAAAGCTTGGTAAAATCTTCCACTACAGAGCTAATTTTCTTCAAGACTGGACTATCAATCCTGAATTGCCACAGGGAGGAGATGCACTTTGGAGATTAGATGTAGCTGCTGCAGGATCTGGTGTTACCGGTGATTTGCTCGCTCATTGTATTGATACAGCCATGTGGATTAATGGTGGGATTAAGGATGTTTCGGCAATGACGGAGACCTTCATTACCGAACGTGTGCATCAGCATACAGGCGAGAAGCAGGCCGTAGGAATAGATGATGCTTGTGCTTTCCACTGCCATTTTGAGAATGGCTCCCTGGGTTTGTTTGAAGCAACCCGATATGCCAGAGGACATAAGGCGCTGTACACCTTCGAAATCAATGGAGAGCATGCATCTATCCGTTGGGATTTACATGATCTGACCCGATTGGAATATTTTGATCATGACGATGAAGGGCAGGTAAGAGGCTGGAGATCTATTCACGTAACAGATGGGGATCACCCTTATATGGAACGCTGGTGGATTCCAGGAACGTCCATAGGTTATGAGCATTCATTCATCCATCAGGTTGCAGACTTTTTCCATAGTCTGGAAACAGGCGAATCCTGTCATCCAACCTTCAGGGATGCATTTGAAACCCAAAAAGTGTGTGAAGCGGTGCTATACTCGGCAAAGGAAAGAGCTTGGAAAGATACAGGTGTGGACTGGGTCGAAAAGCTCTGAAGCTAAATGTGATTTTGAAAGCCTGGGAATTACCCGGGCTTTTTTTATGACTACTATCTCGGCATTATCTCAGGTAAAAGCCCTTAAATTTGTAGCAAAGATTATCCCTTGAAGAGGCAAGCCCAAACCGTTTCTTACCAACCAGATGTCAAGATCTTTCTGGTACTGATCCCTCTCATCAGTGCCTTTAATTACTATTTGACCTACTCTTATGTAGGGTTGGATTTTTTCACTTTCTATAGGTTTTCTTTGGATACCTTACAGGGCTATGCCGCTTGGTGGATTGTAAGAAAAATCATTATTTGGCTAGACACCAAAATACCTCTTCTTGAAAATCCCGTCAAAAGAACAGGAATTCAGATTTTGATCACTTCAGTTGCTGGGGTGGGATTCTTGATTCTCAGCACGGAAGTTCTGAGTTGGTTGATATATGGAAAGGGAGCAATCACCAGCTTTTACACCCTGGATGCATTGATTTTTGTGATTTGGTTTTTGGTGATTAATGGAGTTTACATAGCCTTATTACTTTTCAATCAAGTCTCTAAAAAAGAAACGGAAGCATCAGGGCAAGAAGGAATTCTTGTCCGGAGTGGTAGAAATAGGAAAGTAATTTCAACGGAGGAAATCCAATCCATTAATGTAGACTCAGGTTTGACTCATCTAAGGACAATTCATTCTGAGAAGTTTGTTTTGGATGAGAGCCTGGATCATTGGGAGGAAAAACTTCCAGAGATTATGTTCTTCAGGATTAATCGAAAAACGATTCTCAATAGATCTTCGGTTTCAGGATTTACCAGTCTGGACCATGGAAAGCTAAAAGCTCAGCTAATTGAGAGGAATTCAGATCTAGAATTAGGAATTAGTCGTGCAAAAGCGCCTTCATTTAAGCGCTGGTTTCTGCCAAAATCCTGACAGTTCAAGGTGAAAAATAAGTCGCTTCAGAGAAAATC
>CAZLUY010000257.1:0-2946 GCA_964562785.1 uncultured Limnohabitans sp.
TGACGAGGTAGCTCGATTTTATGTGACCTGGTCGTTTAAGAAGAAGTCCTAACGTAAAGAACTTTCGCGACCGATAAATTGCTGAAGGGAATTATACACTTTCTCCTCAGACCAATCCAGGAACTCGTGGCCCCTATTCCCAGAATTGTATCTTATAATTAAATCGTCCCAATCCTTTCGAGCCAACTGATATTTAACCATCAAATTTCTTCTCACTGAGTCTGAATCTACCACTAAGTAATAACCTTTCCTTCGCTCGTGCCAGAGCTTTTTCTTCTCATATTCTCTGGCCTGTTTAGCTTTTTTTGTGAAATAAGACATCACTCCATATAGAGCAACTCCTCCATTGGCACCACCTGGAGTTCCAGCAGTAATTTGCCCCTTTCTTGAAGGTTTATCAGGTTCATTCGGGTCAATCGGAAGAAGTCGACCGTCTTTAAATCGAAAAGCATAAGTTTCAGCCTTCACTTCAAACGTCGGTAGTAGCCTTGCAGCATCCTGGAGTTCCAGGAAAAGAAATCGCTCCTCACCAGCAGCAATATTCAATTCTATAAAACCAGGATAATTGACTTGAATGGTGTCTCCAAGGTTTGCTTGAAGATTGAAATAACCTCTGGAATTTGTCAAAGACTCTTCACCTGTTGACAAATTCTTAACAGGGACATTCTCCAAATATCGCTTATCCAGGGCATCCACAATGTTGCCTGAATAGCTTGCTTGAGCAAACAGTCCTAAGGAAAGGAATAGAAAAAGAAAAGAGCCTATCAAGAATTTCACGCATCCAAGATAGGCTCTATCACTAAGGTCAAAAATGTAGAGCGGTTAATAAACCTTAAGCTCTAGTTAAGACTTGCTAAATCAATTTGAAGATACCTTCACAAGCTTGTCTGTAGCTAGAAATTCTGGCTTTTCAGTTCTATACCAAGTTCTGTTTGCTGGAATTTTGACACCGTTAAACTCCTGCATTCCTTCCAGATAGATTATCTCTCCTTTCAGATTTGGCTCATCCTGGTAGAATTTATAGGCAGCCATTCTATAGGTCTCCTGATCCAAATAGAAGGACCAGATATCTTTTTCATATGGCACCCTCACCACATAATAAGTCACTCCGTCTAAAATCTCCTCAGTCACAGCATCTTCTATGATTGTTCCGGGATCTCTAAGCTTCATTGGCAACCCCCAGAGGTAGGTGTAGTAGTTTCTCATCCTTAATGCCCTGTCTAAATCAATTTCCCCTTCCTTGGTTATCAAGGAATCTTGAACAACCTGATAGGACAAGCCTTCGATACTATACTCCATCATTGAAATGGAATTATCAATGAGAACTGAATATGTTCGGTCCTCGCGATGCGGTGGAAGACTATCCTCAAAGTCCATTCGCACCTTTAGTTGCTCCCACTTATTCTCTGGATCATGATATCGAATAGAAGCTTCAATCATTTCAGGCCCTGTCTTGGGTTCATTGGTGGCTCCAGGAGAACAGGCTGATATCAGAATGACAAAAAGAAGAAGAAAGGAAAGGTTTTTCATGCTGGGTGAATTTTGTTTTTATTGCTGAAAATGAGTTTTAAAGTTACACGTTTTGCACCCACTCCAAGTGGATATCTTCATTTAGGCAACATTTATTCTTTCTTGATCACCAAGGTTTTGGCTAAAAAGCATCAGGCTAAAATTCTGCTTAGAATAGATGATCTTGATTCGGCAAGAGTGAGAGATGAGTACTTACTGGATATTTTTGAAAGCCTAGAGTTCATGGAATTAGACTATGATTTTGGCCCAAAATCTCTGGAAGAGCATAATAATAAATGGTCTCAAATCCGCAGGAAGTCTGAGTATAAGAAGGCTATAGAAAAACTCATAGCAGACAAAGCACTATTTGCCTGTACATGCTCTCGAAAGAAAATAAAGTCGCTCTCATCTGAGGGATTCTACTTAGGACATTGCTTAGACAAAAATTTCCCAATGGACAAGGCTGAAAGCTCCCTTAGACTGAATACCGAAGGTTTAGAAAGCACTTCCATTACCAGGTATCCAGAGAAAAAAATCGAAGCTATTCTTCCTCCAGGTTCCTTGTTTCCGATAATTCGAAAGAAAGATAGAGAACCAGCTTATCACTTAGCATCCATTGTAGATGATTTTCATTTCGGTGTTGATTTAATCATCCGAGGGAAAGATCTATACTCTTCAACTTTAAGTCAATCTGCTATTGCTAAAGCTCTTGGTAAAGACTCTGAGTTTTCTAACATCAGTTTCCTTCATCACGAATTACTACTGGATAAAAAGGGCAATAAAATCTCGAAATCTGAAGGAGATGTGCCCCTCAAGTTTCATCGTGATAATGGAATGAAAGTAAGGGATGTTTTTGAGCAATTGGGAAGGCAACTTGGACTCAATCACCCCTTCAATAATTTTTCAGGATTTGAGGATTTCCTACTAAATAAAATGGCCACTCAAAGTTGAGTGGCCATTCAGGTTGGGTGGTTGGCTTTTTAATATTTTGCTGGCTGATCTGGCATTACCTTAGAATTCTCAATGAAATCACGGATATCCTGGTTTGATCTTTCAAGGTCCTCGGCTCTCAAATACATCATGTGCCCACTTCTGTATCCTTTGAAAGATGTTCTTTCACTCATTTTTGCAGTAGGATCAATGTGCCATAAAGAATACTTGGCATTGAAGTAATCCGTACCTCCATCAAAGTATCCTGACTGGATCATTACATGCAGGTATGGGTTTTGTCTCATGGCAGTCCCTAAATCGTAACCGGTTGTTTCATTAGATCTATCCCAAGGTCTTACTGGGCCGAAAAGGTTGTAAGTGAGATCAGTCTGGAATCCCAGCACGTTTTTAGCGTAAATGTTAAAGGCTGGTGCAAAAGCATGATTCCAGGAAGTCAAGGCTGGATCAAAATCATAAGCAACTCCAGCATCTTGTCTATCAATTCCT
>CAZLUY010000258.1:0-6119 GCA_964562785.1 uncultured Limnohabitans sp.
TATCAGGTTTATAGTATTGGGTCTAAATGATTTTAATAGGACTCCCAACCAGGGAGTCCTTTCTTTTTTTTATAGTAAAATGTTTGGTTAGGATTTTGCGCCGGAATAATTCGTAATTCTATCATAGGTTGACCAGCCAAAAGAAAAATATTTTATCAGGTGTTTTTTGGAACTCAGTTCAGGTTCTGATCAATAAATCCTTTGCCTTTATCATTAAACTGGTTCTGGCTAGAATTCTCTTTCCTGAGGAATTTGGTCTAGTTGGGATGGCGGTTGTTTTCACGAGCTTTGTTGGGATTTTCAACGATCTTGGATTTGGAGCAGCCTTAATACAGAAAAAGGAAACTAAGCTCAGTGAAGCGCATTTTAATACCGCATTTTGGACTGGGGCTATTTGGTCCTTAGTGATATTTCAATTGATGGTTTTTGTTGTAAGTCCTTTTGCAGCTCGATTCTATGAGGAACCAATTTTGGCTCAAATTATCCCAGTTCTCTCATTAAGTATACTTTCCGGGCCAATAAATTTGGTTCACAAAGCCAAGCTTTACCGTGATCTTAAGTTCAAGCAAATAGCCTTTATTGAAAATGTTTCTTCTGTCACTTCAGGGGTTTTTGCCTTGGTTTTGGCTTTGATGGGGGCAGGTGTGTGGTCATTAGTTCTAAATTCCTTAACAACCTTCATTATAGCTGTACCACTCTACTTTAGAGCGACCTATTGGCTTCCGAAATTTGAATGGTCTGAGCAAGCTTTTAAAGATATTTTCGGTTTTGGTGTGTACACCATGGGTACAGGTTTGGCTAACAACGTCATAAATAAGGTGGATTACCTACTTATTGGGAAGCTTTTAAGTGCAAGCGCATTAGGTGCATATACTCTTGCCTTTGTTTTGACTGATACATTCAGAAGCCAGTTGATGTCCATCATGAATAAGGTTATGTACCCTATTTATGGAAAGACCCAGGACGACAAAAGCTCCATGAAGCGTTATTATTTGAACGTAGTTAAATACAATAGCCTTATTGTAAACCCTTTGATGGGTGTTCTATTCGTTCTAGCACAACCGATCATATACAACTTTTTTGGGGCGAAATGGTCCGAGACAGTTGAACCTCTTCAGATTATTTCCATTTCGGTCATTTTTCATATGATGGTTAATAGTAATACCGTCTTGATAAGAGGAATGGGAAAAGCAAGACTAGAATTCTTGATTCAGCTTTTCAAAGCGATTTTTCTGTTCTTACCTGCGATCTCAATTGGAGTTTATTATTACGGAATTGTTGGTGCCGCCTATGCAATTCTATTCAATAAGGTTGCTAGTGTGATTATCGCTCAGATTTACCTAAAGAAACTTGTCAATGTTTCATTTGGAGACCTCTTTGACTCATTAAAAGTCACACTGATGTCCTTATTAGTCTCCATTGCCCTTGGAGTAGTTTGCTTTAACTACTTGGGAATGAATTTCGCTGTATCAGGGATTTTAATGATTGCTAGCTATCTCGGAGTTGTTTGGATGATGATGGGAGAAGAGTTAAAGGCACAGTATTCTGAATTGAAAATGAGAAAATCCTTTTCCTATAAATGATTGGGAAAGTCTTTAGAAGGGTTCGCTCTGAATGGGAGAAACTTGTTAAAAAAAGAATGCCGTTTTGGTTTTACAAATCGGGGTTTCTAGCAGGGGTTTATTACACCATTTTTAATTCGGGGTTCAGAAGAGAACTGAAAAGTGTGTTATCTGGGAAAGTGGAACATTTGAGAAACTCTCGTGATGAGCACGCGAATTATTACATGCTTGTCAGGAATACACATAGGCTGGAAAAAGGTTTAATTATGAGGCCTAGAAAGCCAGTGTTTGCCACTAACTATATTACCGAAACCACTAGCAGTTATATCGGCGTAATGCAAAGTGACTCTGCAGTAGCTGATTCCAAGCAAGTAAAATGGTTTACTGATGTACTGGATCAATATTTTTCAATAGTTGAGTCCCATCCCATTGTAGATAGAGAGAAAAAGCGGTATGAGCAGTTCAGAGAACAAAATCGATTTGAAGAGTCCGTAGAATCTCCTTCAACTCCTTATGCGCGGAATTGGGATTCCTTTTCCCAGATTTCTTTCGAAGAATTTTTCAAACTTAATAGGCAAAGACGTTCAGTCCGATGGTTTTTAGATAAGCCAGTACCTAGGAAGTTAATCGATAAAGCAATATCATCAGCAATACAGGCTCCTAGTGCGTGTAATAGGCAGCCCTTTACATTCAGAGTGCTTGATGATCCTAATTTAGTTTCCAAGGCCGTTGATTTACCTATGGGGACAAAAGGCTATGCCCATTCCATCCAGACCTTTATTGTTGTTGTAGGTCATTTGGATGCTTACTTCGACGAACGTGATAGGCACCTGATTTATATTGATGCGAGTTTAGCTAATATGTCACTAATGCTGGCTTTAGAGACACTCGGTTTATCTAGTTGTCCAATTAATTGGCCTGATATAGAAGAGAGGGAGATTAAGATGTCAAAATTTTTGAATCTTAGAGAATATGATCGGCCGATAATGTGTATAGGTGTTGGATATCCAAACCCAGAAGGCAAGGTTCCTTATTCGGAAAAAAGATCTTTAGATAAAATAAGAGTTTACAACTGATGTTTATAGAGTTACGAGGAGTTGAATTCGTTAACAAAGGAGCAGAATTAATGCTTCAAGCAATTATCGAAAAACTATCAGACTCCCTAGATGATGTTCAGTTTGTGATGGAGGCTAATTCAAGGGTTCCTCTCGAAAAATTGAAAGAGAATAATATTCTTCGCAAGGCAAATTTGATGAAAAAGGGGGTTAATCTGACTCCTGTTTTTGACGCTATTCCATCAAGGGTTTTAAAAAGAAAAGGTCTTGCCAAGCAGAGGAAAATTGATGTGATATTGGATGCTTCAGGATTCGCATATGGTGATAAATGGGGGGCTAAAAAAGCGGGTCAAAGAACTTCAAATCATATCAAAGATTGGAAGAAGGATGGGAAGAAGGTCATCCTTTTGCCTCAGGCTTTTGGACCTTTTTCAGATCCGGAGCTGAAAAGGAAAATGGAGTCTATTCTCCAAGAAGCAGATTTAGTATTTGCCAGAGATGCAGTTTCTAAAAATTACTTAGAGGAATTGGGTGAGTTTGATTCTGTAGATGAAGCTCCAGATTTCACTAACCTGGTTAATGGAGTTGCTCCCGAGAAGGATTATTCAGACAAGGTGGCTATCATCCCAAATCAAAAAATGACCGAGTCTGGAGGTCCAGACGCAGAAAGTAAATATATCATTTACCTGAAGACCACCATTGAATTACTCCAGCAACGGGGAGAGAGTCCATTTTTCTTAATCCACGAAAGCGCGCAGGATGCTAAGATTGCTGAAATGGTTAATGGTAGACTTGCCAAACCAATTGATGTAATTATGGAGTTGGATCCATTAAAAGTTAAGGGTTTGATTGGTTCTTCTAAGGCCGCCATAACAAGTAGATTTCACGGATTAGTAAGTGCCTTGAGTCAAGCCATTCCATGCCTTTCAACAGGATGGAGTCATAAATATCAAGAACTCCTAAATGACTACGGCTATTCAGAAGCTCTATGTGAGGTAGATGATGACAAAAACTATTTGGATGAAAAACTGAATATCATTTTGGATCCCAATTCTAGAATTCGGGTCAAAGCTCTACTTTCAGCAAATGCCGATATTCAAAAGAAATTATCTGAAGGAATGTGGCAAAAGGTCCTTAAAGAAATTAAACCTTAATGACGTTTTCTGTGATCGTTCCAGTTTATAAAAACTGGGAGATATTTCAGAAATGTTACGCTGCGCTAATGAATCAGGATATCAGTAAATCCGATTTTGAAATTCTGGTAATTAATAACTCTCCTGAAGATAAAATTCCTGCGACGATTGAAATTCAGACAAACACAAGAATTCTTGACCAACTTAAGCCAGGATCCTATTCGAGCCGGGATCTAGGTGTAGAAATGGCTAGGGGAAAGTATTTGGCCTTTACAGACTCAGATTGCTTACCCTCTCAATCCTGGCTTCGAAATTCTCTCAGAATACTTGAAAATGGAGCGGATATAGTTGGTGGCAAAGTGGAGGTTTTCAAAGAGGAAAAAGGAAGTGAGCTTGCTTTTGATTTTGAAAGAACCTTCGGCTTTAATCAAAAGAGGAATGTCAATGAGAAGTCTCAATCTGTCACTGCAAATTTGGTGACCAAAAAAAGCGTTTTTCAGAAGACTGGCTTATTTATGGAGAACCTCTTATCAGGGGGAGATTTTGAATGGACCAAAAGAGCCGTAAATCTAAATTTCAGTTTGGTTTATGGGGAGAACGTCGTTGTTGCTCACCCAGCTAGAAAAAGTGTAGCAGACATTGCGAGGAAAAGAAAAAGAACTTCCGGCGGATTTTATTTAAAAGAGTATGAAAAATACCCAATCTCAAAAAAACTCGAATATTTATTGGTAATGGGGAGGCCTAGAATTTCGATTTTAGGCTACCATAATTTCACACTAAAAAGAAGAATCGAGCTCTTTTTTGCTACGTGGCACATTGAGATCCAGGGAATTTTGGAAATTTTAATGCTTCAATTTGGGATAAAAGAAGTTGAGCGACAGTAGTTCTATATTTATTTCTGAAGACATATAAAATGGATAAGCAAACAGAAAAAATCCTTAAAGAAGAAAACTTTACAATTGTGAATTTGATAAGCCTCTTTAAGAAGAGGTTGGTAATTCTTTTCGCAGTGATGTCTTTTTTCATGCTTTGTGGGGTGATTTATTATTTCACTACTCCGAAGTCATATGCCACCATGGCAGTGTTGCTTGTGGAATCTCAGGATAATGCAGCAGGCGGACTTAGTTCATTAGCGGCAGTTGCCGGATTTGGAACTGGGGGAGTAGCTACTGAATCATCTGCTTTAGATCCATCCTTGTATCCAATAATTATCCAGAGTAAGCCATTTTTGGAGGAGTTAGGCAACACAAAAATCTCCTCCAGAATTTACCCAGATTCGGTCACACTGTTTAAATATATAGTTGAGAACATGCCTGGAAACAGGATAATGAGGGTGATAAAGAAACCAAGCCTATTGTTTGCTGATCCAGCATTTATTGATGACAAAGAACATCTTTCAAAAATTGGTCAGGAAAGAAGGAAATACAATTCTATCGAACTACTTGGCCTATTCAAACTAGGTGAGCTAATTGCAATTAATAATGAAGGGCAGATTCTTACAATGATCGTGAATATGCCAGAACCGACTGTAGCATACCAGTTCTCCAAAATAGTTCAGAACCTGCTAATTGAGTACTCCACACGATATCTCCAAGATAAACAACGGAATCAAGTTGAATATCTTGAAGTCCAATACGAGAAGAGTGAAACAACATTTAGAGAGGCTCAGGTTGCCTTGACTAATTTCCGAGAAAGAAATCAGGGAATGTACCTAGAGAGTCAAAAAGCTATAGAGAGGAATTTGAATTCTGATTACAATTTGAAATTTGATCTTTACCGAACTTTGTCTCAAGAGTTGGAAAGAGCGAGAATTGAATTGAATAGCCAAAAACCAATATTTACTTTAATTGAACCACCCGTCATTCCTAATCGCCCAGCAAGTCCAAGGGTTCTTATTACAGTAGCGTTTTCATTTGCACTCGGATTTGTCTTTGGGTTGTTGGCGATATTCATGTATTATTTGAGAGCTTATTTTCTCCTTAAATCTTCAACCTGATTGAAGGTTTCTGTAATTATTCCAGTTTTCAACAATGAAAGATATTTAGCTGAAACCTTGGGATCGGTTAAGAACCAAAGCTATAAGAATTGGGAATGCATTATTGTAGATGACGGTTCTAACGATGATTCAGAAGAAATAGCTCAGTCCTTTTGTGAGGACTCAAAGTTTCAGTTCATTAAGCGAGATCCGAATTATCCAAAAGGAGCGAATGCTTGTCGAAACCTTGGAGCGCATAGAAGTACCGGGGACTTATATTTATTCTTGGATGGGGATGATTTGCTTTCTGAAGATTGTTTGGAAAAAAGGATGGCGGCTTATGAGGATGAAGACATTTTTATATGTAATTCAGGAGTTTTTGATGATGAAATAT
>CAZLUY010000259.1:0-7408 GCA_964562785.1 uncultured Limnohabitans sp.
TGAGGTCGCCAATGTTGCAATTACAAGAATTTACACGACCAAGGCTGATGTCCCTTTCTTTATTGAAGAAGTTTGCACCTTTGACCCTAATCGGCCCTTGACTGATTACCCTCGAACTTGTCTGAGCTGTTCTGAATGGGAAAACAGTACTGGAGTAACTCCGGAATGGTGGTTTGATCAATAAAAAAATGACCGGCTTAAGCCGGTCATTTTTTATTTATTCATTTCCATGTAATCGACTGTTAGATAACTCATGGCCTTAACCCCTAAAACAAATGCCCCTTCATCGATATAAAATTCAGGAGTATGATGGGAGGGAGTTGTTGTCGGATCTCCTCCTTTCTTCATTCCACCCAGCATGAAAAAGAAACCAGGTTTTTCCAATTGGAAGAAACTAAAATCTTCCGCGCCAGTAACTGGATCAGAAAGAGAAACGTTTTGTGCTCCTGCAGCTGCATGAAGGGAAGGAAGCATGGCTTCGGTTAGTTCAGGATGGTTGACAGTTGAGGGATAGCCTCTTTTGATCTCCAGCTCCGCGACAGCTCCAGCACTCTCTGCAATATTAGTGGTAATCTCTTCAATTCTCCTATGAACAAGCTCTTGTTGTGGTTGACCGAAAGTTCTGATCGTTCCAATCATTTCCACTTCCTCAGGAATGATATTATGTCTGATGCCTCCATGAATAGCTCCTACAGTAACCACTGCTGGATTTTGAGTGACATTCACATTTCGTGACAGGATAGTTTGCAATCCCATTACTATTTGAGATGAGGTCACTATTGGGTCAACGCTGGACCAAGGTGAAGCTCCATGTGCTTGGGTTCCTTTTATCGTGAGCTGTAGCTGATCTACTGCCGCCAAAAAAGGGCCTGAGCGATAACCAATTGTTCCTACCTCAGCTTGTGACCAAATGTGCAAGCCAAAAATGGCGTCAACATCTTCCATCACACCTTCAATCACCATAAGTTCCGCACCGAACTTATCCACATCGTCCACTCCTTCTTCAGCAGGTTGGAAAATGAATTTCACATTTCCACGAAGTTTATCCTTCATGCCTGAAAGTACTTCTGCGACACCCATAAGCATGGCTACGTGCGTATCATGTCCGCATGCATGCATGACGCCTGTTTCCTGCCCATTGTATGTGGCAGTTACGGTTGACTTAAATGGCAAATCCACTCTTTCTGTGACTGGAAGGGCATCCATATCTGCTCTGAGAGCTACGGTTGGTCCAGGTTTTCCCCCTCGAAGCATACCCACAACACCAGTCACTGCAACCTCTTCGGTCACTTCAATCCCGAGTGAGCGTAAGTGATCCGCAACCTTTTTGGCAGTTCTAAATTCCTGATTACCTAATTCGGGATTTTGATGTATATCTCGTCTCCATTCTACGACCTTAGACTCCACGGCCTCTGCAGCTTTGTCTATGTCTGATCTTAGGGGGCTTTGCCCAAAGCTAATTCCAGTTATAAAAAGTAAGGGAATGAGTAATTTTTTCATGTGTTTGGTCTTTGTGTAGAACCTAAAATACAAAAAATGTATCAAGGACTTTTGATCTACTTACCACTGCTCATTTATCTCGAATCCCAAGAGTTTTTCTTTTTATCTTGCATCGATTCGCTACCCAAATAATTAAACCAATGGAATTAAAAAATCAGATTGCTGTAGTTACCGGAGTAAGTAAGGGAATTGGTCTGGAGACTGTCAAGTTGCTCATTGAAAAAGGTACAACTGTGGCTGGATGGGGCCGAACTGCCCCGGCTTTTTCACATGAAAATTTTCATTTTTTCACCTGCGACGTGTCAAACGAAGATTCTGTAGAGGAAGCATATCAGGCGACTGTTGCAAAGCTAGGCGCTGATATTCGAATACTGATCAATAATGCCGGTTTTGGTGTTGCAGGACCTACTGAGTCCTTTTCTTCTGAGGATTGGAGGGCTATGTTTGATACCAATGTCCATGGTATTTTCTATGTAACCAAGAGGTTTATTCCTGCTATGAAGAAGGCAGATGAAGGACATATTCTAAATGTGGCTTCCATTGCAGGGCTAAATGGCGTTAATCAATTTGCAGGATATGTAGGAACCAAACATGCGGTGCGCGGTATTTCCCATTCTTTATATATCGAATTGAGAGAATTTGGGATCAAAGTTTCTACGATCTATCCCGGTTCGGTACAGACGAATTTCTTTGATGAAATCCCATCGGTCCAGGCAAATGAAAATATGATGCGTCCACAGGATGTGGCACTTACCATGGTGCAAACTTTGGAAACACACCCAAATTATTTTGTACCGGACGTCGAGTGCAGACCATTAAGACCAAGAGGTAAGAAATAAGTGAGGAATCCGTTTAAGATATAAGTCCGGAGTAGGATGTTTTTTGCTTAATTTGAATTTCTCCTAATCGTCACCCATGTCCCTTCAGGTAACTAACCTTTCCAAAAATTTCGGTACACAAAAGGCCCTGAATAGTGTGGCTTTTTCAGCCGTGCCTGGTAGGATACTGGGTTTTTTGGGGCCGAATGGTGCTGGAAAATCGACAACCATGAAGATTATCTGCGGATATCTTCCTGCGAATGAAGGTGAGGTGTCCATACTCGGCGAAGATGCTTTAGGCAATCCTAAGAAAGTGAGCAAGATGATTGGCTATTTGCCCGAGCATAACCCGCTTTATTTGGATATGTATGTCCTTGAGTTTTTGAAGTTCGCCGGAGGCTTGTACGGGCTATCGGGTAAAACTCTGGAATCGAGGATTCAGGAAATGCTGGACAAGACAGGCTTAAATCCGGAAAAGCACAAGAAAATTGGACAGCTTTCTAAAGGCTACAGACAAAGAGTTGGTCTGGCAAAGGCCTTGATCCATGATCCCAAGGTGATTATTCTGGACGAACCTACGACAGGTCTTGACCCTAATCAATTGGTGGAAATTAGAGCTTTGATTAAGGAAGTTTCCAAAGATAAAACGGTGATTCTTTCGACTCATATCATGCAGGAAGTGGAAGCTATCTGTGATGATGTGGTCATCATCAGTCAGGGAGAGATTAAGGCTTCAGAGACTCTAGACAATTTAAAGTCTGGTTCTGATAAAACTGATCTTATTCTTGAAACTGAAGAATCACTCGACGATAAGTGGTTTGAAGGCTTAGACCTTGAAGAGATAAAATCCAATGGAAAAGAAGTGGTAATCCACTCAATAGATCCAAAGGAAGACCGGAAAAAGGTAATGGCGATTCTGGCTAAGTATGAACTCAATCTGATTCGTCTGGATCAGCAAAAGAAGGGCCTGGAAGAAATATTTAGAGAGTTAACATCATGAAGAGTTTATTCTTTAAAGAGATCAACGCTTTCTTCGGAAACCTTATCGGTTACCTGGTCTTGGGATTCTTTCTGATCACATTGGGTTTGATTGTCTGGGTTTTTCCGGAGACCAGTGTTTTGGACTATGGCTATGCAGATCTTGAGCCCTTGTTTTCTTACACTCCTTATGTCTTTACCTTCTTGATTCCGGCTCTTTCCATGAGGGCTATTTCAGAAGAGCGAAAGGCAGGGACCTGGGAACTATTGCGGACTTCACCTTTATCCGTCTTACAGGTTATACTCGCGAAATACTTTGCCCTATTGGTGCTGATTTTTCTGGCGGTTCTTCCGACGTTGATTTACTATTTCAGCATCATGCAATTGGGAGATCCAGCAGGGAATCTAGATCAAGCAGGTTTCTTTGGATCTTGGCTGGGGCTATTGATGATAGGAGCCGTATTTGCTTCGGTTGGTCTATTTGCCAGTGCTTTGACGTCTCAGCAGGTTTTAGCCTTTGTATTAGGCGTCTTTTTCTGCTTCATTCTCTATTTCGGTTTTACGGCTTTGGCGGAGATGCCTTTGGGAGGGTGGTCATATTTCTTTGAGGAAATAAGTTTAAGCTATCATTTCAATAATCTCAGTAGAGGAGTGGTGGACTCAGCAGATATCTATTTTATGTTGGGAACCATATGGTTGTTTCTTGGTCTTTCGGTTGTGATTTGTAAAAGGCTATGAAAGAAATGAAGCAATCATTACTCTTTTCTATTCTGACCCTGATTGCAGGGATTGTTGTCATTGTCATCTTGTCCTTATTTACTCGCTTTCGAATTGATTTGACGGAGGAAAACAAGTACTCCCTTAGCCCCGCAACTCAGGAGGTTTTGGATAAGGTCAGTGAACCCTTGCATGTGGACATTCTACTTGTAGGTGAGGATTTTCCCGGAGGGATGAGGAGGCTTCAACGATCCCTTGAAGAAACCATCAAGACCTTTGATGCCTATAGCCCTGAACGCATTACCTATTCCTATTTTGACCCCTTGTCACTTCCTAAAGCTGAGCAGGAAGAGTTGATTCTTGATCTGAATGAATACGGTATCAATCCAACCAATCTTTTTGTGAACCAAAATTCAGGTCAACAGACTCAGTTAATTTTCCCGGGATTTTTGCTGAGTGATTCTGAGTATGAAACTGGGGCTTTGATTCTGAAAGGTGAACAGGGTATGTCTGAGGATCAGGTATTGAACCAGTCTATTGAGAACCTTGAATTTGAGCTGAGTTTGGCTATACAGAAACTGATTGATCCTTCGGCCAATTCCATAGCCATGATTATGGGGCATGGAGAAATGGCAGGCGATGAAGGCTATGGTTTGGTGGAGGCTTTAGATGGAAATAATGAGCTATTCAAGGTTCCATTGGAGCAGGCGAAGAACCCTTCCGATCTGGATAATTTTGGAGTGATTTTCCTTGAGGGTCCAAGAGATAGGTACAGCCAAAGAGAGATTTACCTACTGGATCAATTTGTAATGCGCGGGGGGAACTTAGTTGTTCTAATGGATGGAGTTGCTGTTGATATTGCTCTGGCGGGAGGTGATGGGACATTAGCTATGCCCCTAGATACAGGGCTAGATAATTTACTTTTCAGATATGGAATCCGGGTGAATAAGGATTTAATCCAGGATTTGAACTTTGGTTATTTCCCTGTGATGGGTGGAAATTTTGGTAATCAGGAGCAGATGATTCCTTTGCCATGGCCGTTTTACGTACAAGCTGGCAGAATGCAGAATCACCCCATTACCAAGGGCCTGGATGTTGTTAATTTTAGATTTGTAAGTAGCCTGGACACGGTGAAAGCGGATGGTGTCAAGAAAACTCCATTGATCTTTAGCTCAGATTTTAGTCGGATACTTCAGGCTCCAGCTCGGGTCGCCTTTAGCGATATGGAACAGGCTCCAGATGTAAATCTTTATGGAGAAAAGAATCTTCCTCTGGTTTATCTTTTGGAAGGTGAGTTTACTTCCCTTTTCAAAAATCGTTTTGTTCCTGATGGATTTGAAAAGTCTGAATTTATAGAGAGTGGTGAAGGGAAGGTATTGGTGATAGGAGATAGTGATGTTTTTCAAAGCCAAAGAAGTCTGGCGGATGGCTCACCACTGTCTATCGGTGAAGACCCTTTCAATCAAATCACCTACGCAAACAGGCTCTTTCTGAGAAATTTGGTCCAGTATTTAAATGACCCTGAAGGGATCATAATGACCAGAACCAGAAGTTTTAAAATTCGACCACTCAACAAAGTGAAAGTGGCAGAGCAGAAATCTTTTTGGCAGCTTATCAATGTGGCTGGCCCGGTAGTTTTACTGGTAATAATAGGAGCTCTGGTCTCCATGAATAGGCGAAGAGTATACTCTAAAAAAGCTGACTAAAAATTCATCTCATTCTTCTATGATTTTATTCATAGAAATGGGACAAGTGGCGACGCTAATTCGATTTTATTTTTAATTTTACCCTCCATATTAAATCCGTAAAATAAGCCCTTCGATATGAAATTTATTGTTTCTTCTTCAGCTCTACTGAAGCAGCTCTCCGCAATCAATGGTGTAGTGACTACCAACCCCGTAGTTCCGATTTTGGAGAATTTTCTTTTTGAAATTCAGGATGGTCAGTTGACTATTACCGCTTCAGATTTGCAGACCTCGATGATGACTGAGATTAGTGTTGAGGCCAAAGAAGACGGAAACATTGCTGTTCCAGCTAGAATCCTTATCGAAACGCTTAAGAATCTTCCGGAGCAGCCTGTTACTTTCAGCATTGATCATGATACTTATGCAGTTGAGATCAGTTCTGATAATGGTCGCTATAGACTAGCCGGAGAAAATGCTACAGACTTCCCTAAGATTCCAACTGTGAGCAATGCGACTTTAGTGGATATGTCTACGGAGGTACTATCTAGTGCTGTTTCGAATACCATCTTCGCTACCAGCGGTGATGAGTTGAGACCTGCGATGACTGGTGTCTATATCAACCTGAGTGATACAAATACAACCTTTGTTGCTACAGATGGCCATAGACTAGTACGATACAGAAGAGTGGATATCGCTTCTCCTGATGCGGCAAGTTTAATTATCCCAAGAAAGGCTTTGAATCTGCTTAAGTCTACTCTCCCGGCTGAGAATGTACCGGTAAGTGTCGAGTTCAATCAATCAAATGCGTTCTTCAAATTCGAGAACATCAAGATGATTTGTCGATTGATCGATGAGAGATTCCCTGATTATGAGAATGTGATTCCTACTGAGAATCCAAACACCATGACTATCGATCGTCAGGAGCTATTGGGGACGCTTAAGAGAATTGCGATTTACGCAAATAAGACTACTCACCAGGTTCGACTCAAATTGACTGGTAGTGAATTGCTTATTTCTGCAGAAGATCTTGATTTCTCAAATGAAGCGAATGAAAGACTTTCTTGCGAGCATGAGGGAGAGGATATTGAAATCGGATTCAATGCAAAATTCCTTGTGGAAATGCTGAATAATCTTTCTTGTAAGGAAGTGACGCTTAAGTTCAGTGCTCCAAACAGAGCTGGATTGATCCTTCCTTCTGAGCAAGATGAAAATGAAGATATTCTAATGCTGGTAATGCCAGTAATGTTGAATAATTACGTATAACCACCATCCAACCAAAAAGAAAGCTCTGAAGAAATTCAGAGCTTTTTTTGTTCCAATTAGGCAAGCTCAATGAGCTTTCAGGCCTTTTACCAAAGCACTCCGTCGGCATCGCCGCAGTAAATCATTCCGTCGGCGATAATTGGCCCGCGGTCGAAACCAGTGCCCTCGAGACGCTTCTCCCAAAGCAGTTCCAGGTCCTTGGGCAATTCCGTCGGCGTCGCCCCGCTGCCTTGGACATCGTAGCGTTCTTGCGGCCAATCTTCCGCGAACAATGGGCCGCACGCGAGGGTGCAGGACAGCACAATGGCGAATCTTAGCAATTTCGGTGCGCTGGAATGTAGCTTCATGGATGGGGTCTCTGAAAACATCGCTTTCGTGAAACAGCTCAATTGCTCACCGGCATCTAAACCGCTTCCTTATGGAAAGCCTCTTCGTACATGATGCGAA
>CAZLUY010000260.1:0-1795 GCA_964562785.1 uncultured Limnohabitans sp.
GCGATGAGCTTCATCTCGGATTCGTTGAATCAACCGAAGGCTTTCAGATTTTTTATCAATGTGGATTGGAAACTGATCACCAGGGAAGTAGATTTCCTCAAGTCTTTTGGCTATTCCTATGATTGGCATTTGACCATAAATACCAAGTTCCTTCAAAGCTTCTACTGCCGAAGAAAGCTGCCCTTTACCACCATCGATAACCACCAATTTGGGTAGAGGCTTTTCTTCCTCAATTAGTCGCTTATAGCGTCGACCTACAACTTCCTTCATACTAGCGAAGTCATCTGGTCCAACCACTGTTTTGATATGGTAGTGTCGATACTCTTTTACTGCAGGTTTTCCATTAAGGAAACATACCATACTAGCTACAGGATTGGTGCCTTGAATATTCGAATTATCAAAGCATTCGATATGATCCGGAATTGCTTTTAAGCTTAAGTCTGCCTGCAGTTGCTTGATTACTCTGTCCTTTTTGTCTTCATTTAAACCCTTGAGTAATGCTTTCTCCTTTTTGTAATCCAAAGCATTCTTGAGTGACAGTTCAATAAGTTTCTTCTTATCCCCGATTTTTGGATGAAATATGTTGAGACCTTCAATCTCTTCGCTCAGCTCTACATTGAGCAATACTTCCTCCGCGTCGCTCTGGAATTGATCCTGTAGGCGAATCAATGCAGTCAGCAATAACTGCTCATCGGACTCGTCCAGGCGTTTCTTTACTTCGACATTTTTAGAAGTAATCAATGCACCGTCTTTGATCCTCATATAGTTGACATAGCCACTTTTTTCGTCCGTGACCAAGGTGCATACATCAATGTTTTTGATGCTCGGACTTGCAACCAGGGATTTGGATTGATATTTCTCCAGGAGATCAAGCTTTTCTTTGAACTTTTGAGCAAGCTCAAAATTCAAGTTTTCAGCCTGTTCTTTCATTTCTTGCTTGAAGTAGTTCTTTGCTGCACCAAGGTTTCCTTTGAGGATATGCTTTGCTTGCTGAAGATCCTTCAAATAGTCTTGCTCCTCTTGTTTTCCTACGCAAGGCCCTTGACAGTTCCCAAGGTGATATTCTAGGCATACCTTATACTTCTCTTCCTTAATCTTGTAAGGGGAGAGATCCAATTTACAAGTCCTGATGGTGAACAATTCTCTAATCAAGTCCAGCACATTATTCATTGCTTTTACACTTGCAAATGGACCATAATAAGTGCCTCGTTTTGGAATCATCCTTCTTGTCTGGAAGATCCTTGGAAAGTTTTCTTTTGTGACTAGTAGGTATGGGTAGGTTTTATCGTCCCTGAGGAGAATATTGTATTTAGGTTGAGACTTTTTGATCAGGTTGTTTTCGAGTAGCAGTGCATCTAGCTCAGAATTCACCATGGTGATTTCGATCTTTCTGATCTCCCTCACCATCCGCCTCGTCTTTAAGTTTACCCCGGTATTTTTGTTGAAATAGCTACTTACCCGCTTCCTGAGATTTTTAGCCTTACCCACATAAATAAGCACCTGCTCATCATTGAAGTACTTATATACTCCAGGTGCTTCAGGTAGCTTGAGATACTCATCAGGAAGGAAGGAGGATGATTGCATAGATTAAAAATAAAAAAAACAGCTGAACCCTTCAGCTGTTTTCAAATTCCTTTAGGTCAGTCTAATAATCATTATTGTCAGCATCGTAATCGAAGTCTGAAAAGCGCTGACTTTCCTGCTCATACAAGTCGCAATTAATCTCAATACTAAGTGGCCTCTCTGGCCTTGGGAATGGTCCTTTAGTGTAACCTAGACTGGCATCGGCATAAAC
>CAZLUY010000261.1:0-2239 GCA_964562785.1 uncultured Limnohabitans sp.
GTTTCCCAGTTGGGCTTCCCATTTGATTTTTCTCTTTAAGGCTTTGGAGAACTATTGCGGTTGAGGAAAGTGCCATAGAAAATCCCACAGCCAGAGATATTCTCCAGGAGAATCCAAGGGCAACTCCGATACCAAAGACGAGGATGGAGGTGATCAAAACCTGGGATAAACCCACCCTTAGAATCAGATCCCTCATTTTCCATAGGTTCTTTGGCTCTAATTCAAGTCCAATAAGGAATAACATCATCACCACCCCAAATTCAGCCTTATGCATGATGTCTTCACCTTCAGCAAGGAAACCTAGTAGGTAAGGACCTATCACAATTCCTGCGATCAGATAACCCAAAACTGAACCCATACCAAGCCTTTTGGCTATTGGGACACAAATTATGGCTGCAAAAATGTAGACTATGGCTTGTGCAAAAAATCCTTCCATTTCTTAGTAGCTAGGTATAAGTGGAGTTATATCTTCCTGATCACGTAACTGAAGGATCAGGTCTCTGTATTCATTTGCCTTCTCTCGGAGGTCCTCAGGAGTAATTTTATGGGTCTCGGCGACCTGAAAAGGAGCTAGATAGTGCATTCCACATAATCTTCCAGTTTGTTCGAAAGGCCTCAGTAATTCTGGTATGGTGTAATGGTTATGTCCTTCTCTGGTATATGCACTTTCTGAACCACCGGTGGTGATCGCGCTCATTAGGTATTTGTTCTTAAGAAAAACACCACCCGGCCCATATGCCCAACCAAACTCAAGGACTAAATCAATCCATTGTTTTAACAGAGGTGGGCAGCTATACCAATAAAATGGGTGTTGCCATATAATCACCTCATGCTCAAAGAGTTTACCTTGTTCAGCTTGAACATTTATGTTGAATTCAGGATAAAGCTCATATAGATCTCTTATTTCTACATTATCTAATCCTGAAACAGCTCGAATTAAAGCTTGATTAGCATCAGAATGCTCAAACTTAGGATGAGCGAAGAGAACAAGTACTTTCCTCATTCTAACCCTCGAAGTTTATCTTTTTGTGACTTCCATCGCAAAATGGCTTATTCTGACTTGCTCCACATCTGCAAAAAGCTGAAACTTTAGATTTTGAAATCATGCTTCCGTCAGGCATTTTGACGTTGACGTTTCCATAAACCATAAGAGGTCCATTTGGAGCCACTTCCACAATTTGCTCATCCTGAATTTCTGGCTCAGCACCTCCAGAAGATTCATTCATGAAGTAGCCTAAGGCTCCACTCGGACATTTCTTAATTTGATCCACAATCTGATCGGTGGTCGCTCCCTGAGCATTGATCCAGGGTTTCTTATTGACATCAAAGACTCCAGGCAAACCATTTACACAATTTGCCGCATGTATACATTTGTGTGGTTCCCAGGTAATCGTAACCTCTCCGTTACTGTATTCTTTTTTGATTTTTTGTTCAGCCATGGTATTTAAAAGTTGTATGGGAATATAATAAAAAAGAAGGCCATAAGGTTTGTTGATTGAACAGGTCAATAGTCATAAACCTTATCTTCTTTAACAATTACTGGTTGTTCATAACTTTTTCAAGTGAATGGAGCTCTAAATTGTCAATTCCAGTTTCTGCGGTTAATTCCTTGTAAGGCTCCGTCGGGAAGACCGTAGAAGTAAGTACTAACTCTCCATCATTGACGAAAAGTTCGATCGAATTTGCATCGACGAACAGTCTTATTTCCTCTGCCTCCCAGCTCATAGGAGCTGAATGGGCTGCAGCAAAATCACTTTGAAAGTCCGTTTTACCCGAATTAGTTCGATCAATAGTTACCAAGCCATTTTCCTTTGAAAAAACCACTTCTTCGCCAAGTTCATTTTTGATTGAGAATTTGAAGTTTTCCTCGACATCTGCAGTCAATTCAAATGCTTGACCGGGTAATGTAGATGCTGGTCCAATTTTGAAGGATTCCTTTCTTAAGCTGGTCAACTCTTCGACCGGCCTGGATTTTAAAAGTAAGGTTCCATTTACATCGAAGAGTTCGAGAGCTCTTGGGACAGTCATGGCAGACCTCCAGGTTTCAGTTGGTACTACTTGCCCATAGAGCCAATTGCTCATCCACCCGATAAATAAAGTGCGGCCATCTGATTCTGGGATATTGCTCCAAGTTACTCCTGCGTAATTATCTGGGCCATAATCTAGCCAGCGAATCATGGTATCATCAGGAATGAATTCCCCATCCTTAAAATCTCCTATGAAGTATTGTGTTGCTGAT
>CAZLUY010000262.1:0-6378 GCA_964562785.1 uncultured Limnohabitans sp.
CCATATAGGCGACAGCACTTGCATCATCCTCAATGTCTTGGTCGGCAAAGCCGAGTAACAACTCCTCTCGAAATGCTCGGCCATCGCCATTGCTCCCTCGTGAATCCACTTGTACAATAATGTATCCCTTCTTAACCAAGAGTTGCTGAACCAAGCTGTAGTTACCGGTCCAGAGGTTTCTTGCTGTATTCGAATAGACAGGTCCAAATAGCACAGGGTACTTTTTGCCGGCCTCCATTTTAGCTGGTTTTAGAATCCGGGCATGCAGGGTATAGTCATCTATCAGGCTGGGGAAAGTAACGTATTCCGCAGCTGTCCATGTCCGCTCCGTGAAGGCAGGCAAGGGTGAGTTGGTTATTCGCGTTGCATCACCACCCTCACGGCTAACTACATAAAGCTCTGGCGGTGAGGTGTCATTGCTATGCATAAAGGCTAGGTGTTGACCATCCGGTGATGGATAACCGGAGTTCTGCCCAGCTAGAGGGGTTAATTGTTCCGGATCACCTCCAGATAATTTCAATCTATAAACATGTTGCTCATAGGGATTCACTCCATTGCCAGCATAAAACAGGGCATCACCAGCCAATATAGGAGAGGAGAGTACATCGTAGGATGGATCGGTCAAGAGCTGTGGACGATCTTTTGAGGGGGAGGCATCGATCGCATACAGGCCATAGCGATCACCCATGTCACTCAAGAAAACAACCTTATTTTCATCAGGATGCCAGGTAGATCCAAATGAGGTATACATGCGGCTCTCTCGTACACCTCGCCAGATTTCTTGCAATTGACTCTCTCCAGGTGCAATGACAAAGAGCTTACGTTCAACCGCCGTATCGGATGCAATATCCACCAGTAGCGCACCACCCGGTGACCAGTTGAAGTCTATGACCTGATTGGCGTCTGGATCTGGCAAATCGAGATAAGTGATATTTCCACTTTTCACATCCAGCAGAGCAACCCTACGAATCTCGTTTGGATCGCCAGGATAACTTCGTCGCACTTCGTTCGGGTTGGTTTCCTCGTCAAGGTAATTCGGGAACGGTACTTTGCGCATCTCTCGTCGGTCCACGACATGAAGTGCGATGGTCTTACCATCTGGAGACCACTTATAAGTTGGTCCGCTCCAGATACCTGGGCCAATTTCACGCTCAGCTCTGCTATAGCGCCCTTTTCCTAAGCTTGAGAGACTTGCAATGCCTATCTCGGTGAGCTGGCGGTTCTGTTTGGAAGCAAAGTCAGCAAGCCATAAATCACCGTTGCGTAAATAAGTTGCTTGCTTACCATCTGGCGAAATGGCTAGGTTTCGAGCACCAGACTCAACTGGCATCAACTGGGAGTCTTTTCCTTGGCTAGGCAATGTCTGCCATAAATGGTTACCTCTGAGGCTGACAATTGTGTTTTCATCAGTCCAGACTATATCACGAACTGACTCTGATGATGTATCGGAAATAAGGCTCACTTCCTTTCCATCGCTTGTGGATACCCAAAGGCCACGCCCAGGATTACTGGGTTCACTCCAGGAAAAAGCGAAGTGCTCGCTGTCAGGTGCCCAGATAGGTCGAGAAGGGGTAGTTCCGGTCAGTTTTGGAGTGGCGAAGATATCTTCAAGAGTGAGTTCGGCTTCCTGAGCTGTGAGAGTAAAAGGCATGGCCATTAGTAAGCTTGCCACAATCCATATTTTCCAAAAAGAGTGTTGTTGCATGAGTTTAATACTGTTATTTCTGGTCCAACTCTTTGTAATCAAACCATTTAAAATCTGCATAATGGGAGTTGGTGGCTAAATCCTGGCAGCAAATACCAACAAAGCAGCCGGTAAAAGCTGGTCTATACCTGGGGTCTCCATCCCGAACATAGTCATCAGATAGGATGCTCGCATCGAGCTCTTCTCCGATTTCGGTAAAGCTTTCTCCATCCAGACTATAGTAGAATTGAAGCTTATCACGATTCATTTCTCCTTTTAAATAGACCCTCGTTTCTTTCCCAATTGAAATAGATTCCTGCTCGATTTGGGTGAAGTTATCCGAAGTGACAATGGAAAGGAGATTTTCACTTCCATTTGTTGTGAGATGCAAATAATGGTAATGGCCAGTGTTGTAATAGAAAACCAGACCAGCCATTTGTTGAAATTTCTTGGGAGAAAACTCCAGTAGGGTGGAGGCTTCCACTTGAAAGCTTTGAACTCGTCGCGCAATTAATGCCTGAGTATGCGTTGAGCTTAATGATTCCTTTCCCTTAAGCCGGAGGTAACCCGGTCTCTCATTTTGGGAAATCCAGCTCTCATCTTTAGGGATTCTTAAGGATTGAAAATCAATCGGTAGCTCTTTCCCGAAATCCACCAAAGTCTCGTCTTTCGCTTTTGGAGAAAGTGGTAGAGAGCTATCAGGAATCTCTAATCTCGGTAATTTTTCATATTTCAAATATGGCCAAGCATCTTCCTTCCAAACCAATTCTTCAATGGCAGTTTCTCTTCCAAGTATACACCGACCTAAAGGGGATAAAGGTCTTCCCACCAGGAAGGTGATATACCAATCTCCTTGCTGAGTTTCCACAAAGGATGCATGACCTGATTTCTGTAGACTATGTTCGGTATATCCAGCGCATGTTAAAATTGGGTTAGCAGGATGAGATTCATATGGCCCGCTAATTTCTTTTGACCGAAGAACCGTAGCCGCATGTCCATACTCTGTTCCGCCTTCGGCTAAGAGCAAATAATAGTAGCCATTCTTTTGATAAAGATGTGGGCCTTCGGTTTTCCCCAATTCTGTTCCTTCGGTCAGGTAATGGACTTCTCCGACTAGTTTCTTTTCTTCTTTGGAGAACTCTTGTAGCTCAATTCCCCCAAAAAAGAGCCCATTCCTATGATCCACCACCATGGTGACAAACCAGGATTTTCCATTGCTATCATGAAATATGGAACCGTCAAATCCGGCTGAATTCAGATATCCAGGTTCACTCCATTCCCCTCTGATATCTTCTGTAGTCACCACATAATTTGGAGTGTCTTTCCAAACTCCATTAAAGGACTTAACATTGGTATAAACCAAATAGAATGTACCATTATGATGCGATAGACAAGGGGCCCAAACGCCGCATGAATCTGGCACTCCTTTCATGTCCAATTGAGATATCCTGTTTAATGGCTGTGCGATAACTTCCCAATTTTTAAGATCTCTGGAATGGTGAATCTGAACTCCGGGGAACCACTCAAATGTGGAGGTGGCGATGTAGTAGTCATCTCCAATCCGACAAATAGATGGGTCAGGGTTAAAGCCCCTCAGAATCGGATTTTGAATACTCATTCTTTGATTAATTCGGCTTCTATTTCTTCCAAAGATTTTCCTTTGGTTTCAGGCAGAATCCTGAGAAGGATAAAGAACCCGACAACGGCAATTACTCCAAAAATCAAGAAGCTCATGGCATTACCCAAATTGTTCAATTCCCATGGAAAAACTTGCTGCACCACCCAGCTGGCAAAACTGTTGACAAAGCCGATGAATCCGATCGCCAGACCCCTGTATTTATTAGGGAACAATTCTGATAACATTACCCACATAACTGGCCCAAGGGAGAAGGCAAAACAGGCAATAAATCCAAGAATACCAACTAGGACAAGGGTCGCATTCATGGTCGTTGCTACTTCAAGAATAGCGCCCTCATTTCTAGCATAGACCTGATCTCCCAGAGCTTCTTTGGCAGCCCCTTTGAAGTCTAAATCAGAATCATAGGTGATATCTACCAAAGGAGCTAATTGCTTTGCCTCTGCAAACTCCAATTGGTTTAATTCCTCCTGACTTATGTTGTAGGTAGCATTTTGGAACCCATAGCCACAAAGCATAAGGCTGATAGCTATACCGCCAATACCCACCAATAGCAATGGTCTTCTTCCCATTCTATCAATGAGTGCCATGGATACAATGGTGAAAACCACAGTAGTAAAACTCAGTAAAACACCAGATGAGAAGGCTGCATCAGTCCCAATTCCTGTCTGCTTGAAAATAGAAGTTGCGTAAAAATATATAGCATTGATTCCCGTGATCTGTTGTAGAATACCCAGAATTAGACCAACAGTAATCACAAATTTCATGGCTGGGCTAAAGAGCTCCATGATCTTAACCTTCACCTTGGAAGTGTTCTGAATACTCTCAGCGATGGATGTCGCTTCCTGTTGCGCATGTTCTTCTCCATGCATTTGAACGAGTACCTCTTTCGCTTCTTCAACTCTGTCTTTAGAGAATAGCCATCTTGGACTTTTTGGAACAAAAAACATGAAAATGAAATAGAGTAAGGCAGGAAACAATTCTACCCCAAGCATCCATCTCCATACATTTTCCTCGGTTAGAAAGGTGCTTTCACCGCTAGAGAAGACCTTATTGAAGTAGTAATTACTCAGGAAGGCTGCAAAAAAGCCCAGGACGATATTCAGCTGCTGAACGGCTACCAGGGTACCTCTTGTTTTCGCAGTGGAGATTTCCGCAATGTAGGTTGGTGCCAAAACAAGGGCAGCACCAAAGGCCAATCCACCTACCATTCTTGCGATATAAAGTGCTTCATAGGAACCAGCATAAGCCGACCACAATGCTGACACAGCATAAAGGAAGGCGACTACGATCAGAATATTCTTTCGTCCTACAAAGTCGCTTAATCGCCCGCTAATAAGCATGGCGAACATGGCGGCAAAGGAAGGTGCACTTACTACCCACCCTGTCTGCAAGTCCGTAAGATTGAATTCAGGGCCTGCGAAAGACATAACCCCTGAAATAATACCGGCATCAAACCCGAATAAAAATCCCCCTAGGGACACAACAAATGCAACAAATAAAGTTCTTTTCATATTTCTACTCCTCGTCTTGTGGGTATACCAACCCGATTTCTTTTTTCACCTGGTCAACCATGTTCATCAGATTTAGAGAATCCTGATGTGACCATTTATTACTTTCTATTTTTCCTTGCCTAAGACAATAATGGCATTCAATTGCTTCATGAGCATAGCCTTTTCCTAAGGTTGGTCTGGGATAATCTTGTTGATTTTCATTTTGAATCAGCGAATAAGACTGAGTCTCATGCCACATTCTGTTTAAAACAACTCTTCCTTTTGTCCCACTGATAGTTGCATCCATACCGGAGTTTGAGGCAAATCCACAATGAAGAATTGCCTGAGCATTTTTGTATTGCAGGATCATGGAAGTTTGCTCATCGGCACCCGACGCATAAAATGAGGCAGAGGCCTTTATTTTTTCTGGCATGCCAAGGAACAAGTAGGAAAGGAATAACGGGTAAACACCCACATCTAAAAGGGCTCCTCCGCCCAGCTCCAAATCAACCAAGCGCTTTATTGGCTCGGAAACATGAAAGTCAAAGTCGGCGTGGACGTACTTTATTTCTCCTAGTTCCCCATCTTGAGATTTCTGAGAAACCTCTTCGATGGAAGGGATGAACCGGGACCAAAAGGCCTCCATAAAAAAGCGATTCGTTTCCTTAGAAACAGCAATCATTTCCTGGGCATCTTTGCCATTTATGGCTACAGGCTTCTCACAAAGAACGTGCTTTCCAGCTCTCATGGCTTGAATGCTTAATTCCTTATGGGATGAGTGCGGTGTGGCGATATATACAATATCGACTGCTTTATCCTCAAATAGCTCTTGATAGGAACTATACGATTGAGAGGAATCATATCGACCTCCGAAGTCTAAGGCATTTTCCTTTGATCTTGAGGCCACGGCATATATTTCCGCATCATCAAGGAGTAAAAGATCTTTACAGAATTGATCTGCGATATTGCCAAGTCCGACAATTCCCCATTTAATCTTGTTCTGGGTCAAGTGCTTATTTTGTTAAGAATGAAAGGATGATTTTGCTTTTTATCGACTATTCCATTTATCCAGAATATCCTTTTCCAGATTCATAAAAGATCGTTCACCATTAAGGATATTGTCTCTTCTTTCCTGATCTACACCCTCTGAGTACCACCATTCATGTGTTGATTTTACGGTTTCAGAAAGTGGTCTGAAAGTGAGTCCGGCATCAATAGCCCTCTGATTCGTGCTTTTTGACATGCCTGCATATTCGGGAAGCTGAATTACCCATGGCTGAATGCCAATAATGCTGTTTTCTTCAAGGAATTTCAAGTCATCAATTTGGGTGTAATTCACAGGACTATTGAAGTTAGCGTGAATGCCGTGGACAAATGCATTGGTAGTCATGTCAAAACCCGGTCCTGACCCATTATAGGTCCCAGCAGCCTTATTCTCAAGCAATCGAATCATCCATTCTGCGAGATCTCTTACATCAATGTATTGAACTACTTCATCGCTTGCTCCAGGAATAATAATCTCTCCTCCTTTTTCAATTCTGGCCATCCAGTAGGGAAAACGGTCA
>CAZLUY010000263.1:0-2636 GCA_964562785.1 uncultured Limnohabitans sp.
TAGCTAAGTGATTTAGATCACTGGGCAAACGGGAAAGCCATCATATTTTCGTATAATTAATTGAAGCTATGAAGAAAGAAAGCAAGAGTTTTCTGCAGTTAATTGTGCTTATGATCGCCCTTCTTGGTCTATCAGCTACCCTTGTTGGTGTTGCTGGAGTGGCTGTGTTCTTGGCCTATAATGGATCAGGACCTGAGTCAAGTCCGGCAGTAATTCCGATCGTCCAGGATAAACCAGCTTTTCCTAAGGCACTAGCTGACCCCGATAAAATGTGGCTTCCGCCAGATTGGAGTACAGTGGATTCTGAGCCTAATGCCGATGAAATCAAATACGGTAAGGAGCTCTTGGCCAATACAGCAGAATACCTTGGCCCAAAAGGGAGAATTCTGCAAATGTCTAATGGGCTCAATTGCCAAAATTGTCACCTGGACGCTGGTAGAATACCATTGGGAAATAATTACGGTGGTGTGGCTTCAGTCTATCCAAAAGTTAGGAATAGGTCTGGCCAATTGGAAGATATTCCTAAACGTATCAATGATTGTTTTGAGCGTAGCCTAAATGGACAAAAACTTCCTGTTAACAGCCCCGAGATGAAGGCAATGGTTGCCTATATGCTTTGGTTAGGTCAAGATGTTGAGAAAGGAGTAAAGCCAATTGGAGCAGGCTTGTATAGTGTCCCTCTATTGGACAGACCAGCCGACCCGATCAAAGGCAAGACTGTTTATGATGCCCAATGTAAAAGCTGTCATATGGAGGATGGGCAGGGAGTAAAGAAACCTGACGGTCGAACTTATTTATATCCGCCGCTTTGGGGAGAGCATAGTTATAATAAGGGAGCCGGTTTATATAGGCTGTCGAGATTTGCCGGCTATGTGAAAGCCAATATGCCTTTTGGTGCTACTTACAAAAACCCATTACTGTCAGATGAAGAAGCTTGGGATGTGGCAGCCTATGTAAATAGCCTTGAGAGACCAACAAAGAGTCTTGCAGGAGATTGGCCCGACATTTCGAAAAAACCCATGGATCATCCCTTTGGTCCTTATGCTGATGAATTTGATGAGAACCAGCATAAATACGGTCCCTTTCAGGAAATTATGAAAGCCAGAGGGGGCAAATGAAAAAAGTCTTCTTACTTCTCATTATCACCCTTCTTGGAGAAGGAGTGTGGGCTCAGGACACAAAAAAAATAACTGTAAGCCCAGATCTTCATTTCAGGACTTTTTGGATGAGTACAACCTATCCAGATGACTTCCGAGATGATTATGCCCTTGGAGCTAGCCTAAATATTGGAGGAAAATTAGTCTATGAAGGTTTTCAACTGCATGCAGGCTATCGAGTGTTCGGAAACTTGGTTAGTTCGGATATTTGGGAGCGTGATCCTGAATCAGGAAGATTTAATCGATACGAGACAGGACTTTTTGATTTGCTTAATCCCGGCGATGATTTTTTTGGAAAACTCGAAATTCTAAATGTTTCATATAAAACAGATAAATGGGGTGTGCAGATTGGTCGATTTGGTATCAATACTTCCTGGATTAACCCTCAGGATGGCAGGTTGTCACCCACAGGAGTGGAAGGAGGTAATGTCTGGTTTGCACCCAATTCTGCTTGGCGGATCTCTGCCTGGTTTATCAACAGAATGAGTGTAAGAGGAACTTCTCAATGGCTGGGGATAGGAGAGAGCATAGGAGTTTATCCTAAAGGAAGGGATGAATTTGGTAACCCGTCAGCCTATTTTGGAAATACAGACTCTGATTTCATCAGCATTTTTGAAATTAGTCGAACTACAGAAAAACTAGGCAAGGTCCATTTCAATCAAACTCTGACCCAGAATATCTTCAATACCATCACACTCGATTGGCAAAAATCTTGGGAAGTAAAAGAGGGAGCAATTTTGACGGGAGGAATTCAAGCTGGTTTTCAGCATGGAATAGGAACTGGTGGAGCGGAACGGGATGATTTGAGATATAAGAATCCAAAGGATGCTAATGGCTACTTGTCTCTTATGGTAAGTCATAAGCGTAAAGGTTGGACGAATAAAATGGCGTTCACTTATTTGGATGGGAATGGCAGATGGTTAAGTCCCCGGGAATGGGGTAAAGATCCTTGGTTCACCTTTATTCCGCGCGAAAGAAATGAAGGGTTCGAGTCCGTATTGGCAGGTGTCTACTCCACGGAATACAGTTTTCCTGATTCCCCTTTTTCTATTTATGCCATGATTGGCTTACATCGTTTGCCCGATATAAACGATGCAATGGCCAATAAATACAACTTCCCTTCTTATCGCCAACTTAACTTCGGCGCAAAATACCAGCCTTTCAAATCCAAAAGATCAGGAATCCATCTTTTGGTAATGAATAAGGAAGCTCTTGGAAATGATGATTTAACCTCAGGACAGCGATATAACAAGGTTGAAATGTGGCATGTAAATGTGATGATCAATTACTATCTCACCAGCTTTAAGCCTTGACCTCATTATCCAGTTTTGCGCCAGCCTCTAATTGATCCAGATTGTGCAAAGTTACTCGGGTGATCTCAGCTAGCGCTTCATTGGTAAGAAAGGCCTGGTGACCCGTGATTAAGACATTTGGGAATGTCATCAGTCTGGCTATTTGTTCATCTTGGAGAATTTCCTC
>CAZLUY010000264.1:0-6382 GCA_964562785.1 uncultured Limnohabitans sp.
CTCGAGTATTTCTCCAGCTCTGAAGAAATTCCTATTTCGAAGAGAAGTAGAGAAAAACGGTCCTGGCAATTGTTCTGTGATACTCAGTCCAAGTTGATTTGTCAATTGGTATTTTTGATTGGGCTGAGTGAATATTTTTGCAGTGAGGTTACTGCCTAGCGTGTCAAATGAAATGTTTACAAATCTGAATAGATCGAGGTTATTGAGTTGTTTTTGAGTTTCAATAAACTCTTCTCTGCTGTAAAGATCCCCCTCCCGAAAAAATACTCTCGAGGCTAAAACCCTCTCCGAATAGCGGTCATTATAAAAGCTGAAATCTATTCCAGAGTATTCACGCTTATCTTCTCGGTCTAAATATTCATCACTTGGTGGACTCACTTTAAATGTTACAGAATCAATAGTATAGGCCCTGTGTTTATCTGTGAAACTTGGCTTAAGAATGACTTGCTCAATATTTAGTTTTTTCTCTACCGTATCCATGTAGAGATTGTATTCAATGTAGGATTTTGAAAAAGTGTAGTATCCGTTGTTTTTAAGTAATGTTTCAATCCTGTTTCGCTCTGCAATGGCATCTTTCTGCCGATATATGTTTTGGGGGATAAGATTTTCTTCATCAGAGCTAATTTTGAGTAATCTATTTATATCCTGATTATCAGTTTTGGTGTAGAAGGTGTCAATCAAGTACGGCTCCTGCTCATTCATGGTGTATGTTACATAAGCTTTGCCCTTTTTAGTTTCCACTCTATAACTGGTGCCACCATCCAGAAAGCCATTATTTATTAAATACCTTCTTTGTTGTTCCGCTGTTTCATTCACCTTAACACTGTCAAGTAGCACCACAGGGTTCCCGATTCTCATTACCCAGTTACCAAATTCAGCTTTTTGATCAAGGTGCTCGAGTTTTGCATCCTTCCTTTCAATCTTCCGAATGGTTTTTTTTGGTTTTGCTGCGCTATCCAGACCTTCAACGAGATCGATTCTTTCCAGCATAGTTCTATCTATCTTTTCGGAGACTTTGGAACTATCATAAAACATCTTTCCAAAACGATATATAGAAACGCCCAGGGAAGTATTGAGAAGTGGAATTCTTGTATTTGGCTCTTGGCGGAACAGTTTAACCAACTCGTCTTTATCAGAAAGCTCTATACCCTCTATTTCATTTTCATAGAGGACATACTTTCCATCAGGAACATTTTTGGTAAGGGAGCACCCGGTCAAATGTGCTAGCGCACAGATAAAAACTATATATTTGAGAAATTTCAACCTAGGGAAGTGACAACGAATGCTTAGCAAAAATACAGTTAAGTTTATAAAATCCTTACACCAGAAAAAATACCGAAATCTGCATGGTAAATTCCTTGTGGAAGGAGAGAAAAGCGTTCTAGAAGTCCTGAAATCAAACTTTTTTGTAGAATCCCTGGTAGGAACTCAACAATTCTATCAGACGCATTTCGAAGGCCTTCGAAACTTTCAAGGGAATAGATTTGAAGTGACTCAAAATCAGCTGGAAACACTTGGCACTTTCAAGAGCAATAAAGATGCCCTTGTCGTGGTGGACATGCCAAAATCATCTTCTATTCAATTAGATCCAAACCAACTGATATTGGCTCTGGATAATGTAAAGGACCCGGGAAACCTTGGTACGATTATTAGAATTGCGGATTGGTATGGAATCAAGAACTTGTTGATTTCTGAAGAGTCAGCAGAGATTTTTAATCCAAGAGTGATACAATCAACCATGGGGTCTTTCACGAGAATCCGATGGGAATACTGTGATCTAAGAAAGAAGCTTAGCGACTATGATGGGTTAATCTATGGGGCACTTTTGTATGGAGATAATTTGCATGGACGCTCACTCGCCAAACCTGGTGTCTTGGTGATGGGAAACGAATCTAGAGGAATAAGTGACGAGATCGAGTCTTTAGTTTCGGATAGAATCACTATTCCTTCATTCGGCCAAGCAGAAAGCTTAAACGTAGCAATCGCGACTGCTGTAATTCTTGACTCTTTTAAACGTGATCTTTCAGGATGACTTCTTCCTTGATAAAGAGACTTCAAAAGGCAGGAATTAATTCTCTTCTATTGGGGATACTGCTGGCCGCTGCATCAGGTTTTTGGTTTCCGGGAGTTGGGGTAGAAGAATCTGGGATCCCTTGGAAAGCCATTACTGGTTATGGAGTTGCTTTCATTTTCTTCTTCTATGGGCTGAAACTGGATAGAGGCTCACTTTTTCGTGGTTTGGCTAATTGGAGATTGCATCTTTTGGTTCAGACTAGCACCTATTTGATTTTCCCATTAGTAGTCTGGTTGCTGTTGCCCCTTGCAAGCTCTCTGTCAGATGAGCTAAAAACTGGAATCATTTTCTTGTCTGTACTTCCTTCGACCGTAAGTGGGGCAGTGGTTTTGGTTTCGATAGCTAAGGGAAATATTCCTGCAGCAATTTTTAATGCGAGTGTTTCAAGTTTACTTGGAGTGATCATGACTCCATTCTGGATGTTTGTTTTTGCTGGAACAGACACCGTGGCCATTGATTTCGGAAGTACCGTGTCTCAATTAGCATTGAAAATTTTGCTTCCTGTTATCATAGGGATGTTCCTTCATCCAGTCTTATTCAAAATAGTAGATCCTTACTTCTCTAAAATCAAGTACATAGATCAATTGGTGATTATGGCGATTGTTTTCACCTCATTTTCTGAAGCAGTCAATAATGAGGTCTTTGTTAACTATGATGGCCAAACGATAATTGTCTTGATCGTGTCAGAAGCACTTCTTTACTTTTTAATGCTGACAATGATATACTTCATCTCTAAGGCCTTTGGTTTTGGACTTGAGGATCGTATAGCAGCCACATTTTGTGGGTCAAAGAAGTCTTTGATTCAAGGAGTGGTGATGGGAAAAGTAATTTTTCCAGACCCAGTATTATTAAGCATAATGATAGTCCCTATCATGCTTTACCACGTTCAGCAATTGGTTTATGGGAGTTTGCTGGCCGGCTATTTAAAAGAAATAGATCGCCCCGAAGCTTAGACGTATTTGGTAGATAAGCTCTCAACTAATTTCACATACTCCTCGGTAGCAGCTTCCTTGGTTTTACCTTTCTCAGATTCCCAGGCATTATATTTTGCTGCAGCTTTAAAATCAAAACCGCCGGGGCGCTCGGTTGTGTTGTCGCCCTCTGTTGCTTGCTTATACAGCCCGTATAATCTTAAGAGCTCATCAGTGCTCGGTTTTACTGTAAAGGTTTTTGTCAGGGCTATGGCTTCTTGAATGGTCATTTTTTGGGTGATTTTTCTGCTGCGAATTAACAAAAAAGCCCTGACTTGACATCAGGGCTTTTTCAGATTTTGATTTTTATTAACGCTTATTCAAAGGAACGTATTCTCTTTCGTTAGCACCAACATAAACTTGTCTTGGTCTACCGATAGGCTCGCCATTTTCTCTCATTTCTTTCCACTGAGCAATCCATCCTGGAAGTCTACCTAGAGCAAACATAACAGTAAACATGTCAGTAGGGATTCCAAGAGCTCTGTAAATGATGCCAGAATAGAAGTCTACGTTTGGATAAAGCTTTCTATCGATAAAGTATTGATCATTCAATGCGGCATGCTCAAGTTCTTTGGCGATATCCAATACAGGATCATTCACACCAAGCTTTCCAAGAACGTCATCATCACCCTTCTTTATAATTCTAGCTCTTGGATCTAAGTTTTTATAAACTCTGTGTCCAAATCCCATAAGTCTGAATGGATCATTCTTGTCCTTAGCTTTGTCTAGGTACTTTTTAGCATCACCTCCATCAGCCTTGATCGCTTCAAGCATCTCAATTACAGATTGGTTAGCACCACCGTGGAGTGGTCCCCAAAGTGCATTGATACCTGCAGAGATAGAAGCATAGATACTTGCCTGAGAAGATCCTACTATTCTTACTGTGGAAGTAGAGCAGTTTTGCTCATGGTCCGCATGAAGAATCAATAACTTGTCGAGAGCGGAAGCTACTACTGGGTCTACACTGTATTTCTCAGCAGGAAGAGCGAACATCATTTTCAAGAAGTTCGAGCAGTAGTCCAAGGTGTTATCTGGATAGTTCACTGGATGTCCAACTTCATTCTTATAGGCCCATGCAGCGAAGGTTGGCATTTTCGCGATCAATCGAGTAATGCTCAAATTGATTTCTTCCTCACTTCGGTTTGGTACCAGAGAGTCTGGATAGAAAGCAGTTAATGCGCAAATCAAAGAGGAAAGAACCCCCATTGGGTGAGAATTGCTAGGAAAACCTTCAAGGATTTTCTTGATATCCTCATGAACCAAGGTATGATGAGTGATTTCCTTAGAAAATGCTGCATATTGATCAGCTGTCGGTAATTCACCATAAATCAGAAGATAAGATACCTCTAGGAAAGAAGACTTTTCTGCAAGGTCTTCGATTCGGTATCCTCTATAACGCAATATGCCCTCCTCACCGTCCAGGAAAGTAATTGCGCTGGAGGTGGATCCTGTATTTTTGAAACCTGGATCAATGGTGATAAGTCCAGATGAACCACGGAGTTTGGCAATGTTGATGGCTGACTCATTTTCCGAGCCAGTAACAACAGGGAATTCATACTCCTGGTCTTTAAAAATCAGTTTGGCGTTTTCTGACATGATAGTTTAGCTTATATAAATCGTTTAGTTCCTAAAATTTTCCGAAGATAATAAAAACAGAGAGCTTTTATGTATCGTATTACACGGAAATCATTATAATTATGTGGAGGGAAACAGAATTAAATTCTGTTTCTCAGAATTTGAGGGATCAAGATTTTTACTCGACAGAACCCTCAGCTTTGGATTAAAAAAAAAGCCCTCGAAAGGGCTATTAATTAGTCGCAAAAATGCTCAAATACTTCTACCAAATGATCACCGATCATCTGTGCATTTCTTCCTTCAATGTGATGTCTTTCAATGAAGTGAACTAATTCACCATCCTTGAATAGAGCCATTGCCGGAGAAGAAGGAGGGTAAGGCAATACGATTTCTCTTACCTTGTCAACAGCCTCGCGGTCATTTCCAGCAAATACTGTGGCCAGATTGGAAGGCTTAACTTTGGCTTTATCAAGAGCATATCTGACACCTGGTCTAGCTGCTCCAGCAGCACATCCACATACAGAGTTAACCACCACGAAAGTAGTTCCTTTGTGATCTTCATTGATATGATCGCTTACCTGGTCTGCAGTCTTGAACTCCTGAAATCCTATGTCAGACAGTTCCGCTCTCATTGGAGCAATTAATTCTTCTGGGTACATATCCGTTTAATTTAAATTTTCAATTTATAGAAATCCTAACTCCAGCTTTGCTGCCTCAGACATCATATCCTGAGAGTAGGGTGGGTCAAATGTTAGCTCTACTTCCACATTACTAACTCCCTGGATTTGCTGGATTTTATTTTTTACTTCTGATGGAATGAATTCTGCGGAAGGACAATTTGGTGAGGTCAATGTCATCAATACAAAGACATTGTTCACGGGATACACGGTGATCTCATAAATTAAGCCCAGTTCATAGACGTCCACAGGAATTTCGGGGTCATAGACTTGCTTGATGGCCTGAACAACTTTGTCCTTTAGGTTATCCACCTGTACACCTCCGCTTTGTTCACTAGTCTTTTCCGCTTCCATACTTATACATTTTGCTTGGCCTGAAAAGCCAAAGCATATCTTTTCATTTGCTGAATCATTGCTGCCAAACCATTTGATCTTTGACTTCCAATGATGTTTCCCATTCCAATTTTTTGGATGAAATCTAAATCCGCATTTAGAATTGATTCGGGCTTTTGCTTATTCAATACCCTGATTAACAAGGAAATTAATCCCTTGGTAATGTCTGTATTGGAGTCAGCGTGATATTCCACAAGGCCATCCTTCTCTTCAGCTGTCAGCCAAACCTTGGACTGACAACCTTTGATGATGTTTTCATCCACTCGATCTTGGTCAGAGAACTTGGGAAGAGAATTTCCAAGTTCCATGATATAGTAAATGGTTGACTCTTTATCATCTCCAAGAATCTCGAACTCTGAAATTATCTCGTCTTGTATTTCTCTTATGCTGCTCATTTATTCTTTATCCGGGCGATTTTTTCAACACTTTCAGCTAATGTGTCAATCTCAGATTTGGTGTTGTAAACAGAGAAAGATGCTCTGACAGTTCCCTCCAATCCAAGTCTTTTCATCAAAGGCTGAGTGCAATGATGTCCAGTCCTCACAGCAATACCATTTGAATCTAGCATCATGCCCACGTCGAATGGGTGCATGTTATCAATACCAAAAGACAATACGCTTACTTTTTCTTTTGCAGTCCCAATGGGATGAAAGCCTTTGATAGGGCTTAATTTCTCCATGGCATAGGAGAGA
>CAZLUY010000265.1:0-1641 GCA_964562785.1 uncultured Limnohabitans sp.
TTTGCTCAAAAACCTTTGCGAATCGCTTGAAGACCTCATGCATTTCTGGAAAGTGCTCGTAGGTAATAAAAATAAGATTCCCATAAGCGAAATTGGCTACATGATCAACCTGAAATTCAGGGAGCTCAAAATCTGCATCCATCATTGATCGAAGAAAATCACCGACTCCTTGAAGTGAAAGCATATAATCGTAATGCTCTTTCTGTTCTTCTCCTTTCTTTTCATAAATTAAAAGATCTTCACCCCTTTTTTTTGAGGCTTCAAACTTCCTGAAAACTGGGTGTTCATTGAGCGGGATCTTACAGCTAAAAGGTGATATTTTACCATCAGGGCTTCCAGGGTAATAGGTACACTCTTTGTCTCCCATTTCCCAAATATTAAACCCACAATTCCATTGTGGAACACCTAAGTCTTTTATCTGCTGAAACATGACCGAAGCTACATCTAGTAATTCGTCACTATGCTGCATGGCCATGGTTCTGGCACGCACCCTTTCTAGGGCTAGCTCTATAAGTGATTCTCGGGCCTGCTGTTCACTTTTTTTCAGATCTTCGAAACGTTTGTGGGCAAGATCAAAAGTGCTTGCGAATCGAACCAGTATATTGAGATCCTCCTGGGGTGGATTTTTCACAACACCGGGCAGGCTGTACCCAATTTCTCCATGAGACGTTCTTGCCATCACAAAGGTAATTCCTTGAATATGTCGGATGTCGTCTAAGGTTGGAGCATTAGGATCTACCTGATGAAACTTACCCAAAGTGATCATTTTCTCGATATAATCTACGGCTTCTTCTGTTTCAAGAGCTAAAATCATACAAGGATCTTTTCCCGATTCCCAATCACTGACTCCATCATAGCGATGATGAAAATCACGTGGCAATTCCATAATATTTCCAATTCTTGAGCCATCCCCAGAGGTCATCGCTTTTTCATATTTATCAGGAAGCCATCTCATATGCCAGAAGTAATGCGCTTCATGACCAAGATTTTCAAATTCAGATCTAATGGTGACTACAATATCCAGAAGGTCTGAAGATTGGCTCATGTCTGTTACCCTTGCTCTTATTCGTTCAAGAGCGGCATCAACCTCTAATTCACGGTTTTTTATTTCGAGTTCAGCCGTTCTTCGTTTGATGGCATTTCGTAATTCGAAATTTTCTTTTGAAATTTTATCATGGCCCAAGGTCTCACCCTCCTTGGCTTTTAAATCAGGAGTAGAAAAATGCTGATAAACAAAACGCCATCCATCTCGCGTTTTATGCATGAAGGAAGTGAATCTGAACCGGGCATAATAAACCCAGTCTTTTCCATCAAGAATATAGGCATCTGCTAAATCGGTAAACAACACCATCCCCTCAAGGACTTCCATGGTTCTGTTGACATTCTCCAATTTTGCCTTTCCAGCCAACTGATCTGCCGTGGCTTCGAAAAAAGAGGTCGTATCTTTTCTGTTTAGAAATTCTTCACCATCTGTCGATCCTACAAATCGATAATCATCATCCAGATAAGAATTATAGGTTTTAACATCCCCGTTCAGATAACTATCCCACCAGGTGTTATACACCTTTAAAAGTTCATTTTCTTCTTTTTTGGACAGTTTCATAAGTGGTTACTCTAATAAATTGACCTTAACTCAACACC
>CAZLUY010000266.1:0-14965 GCA_964562785.1 uncultured Limnohabitans sp.
GGTAATCGAGGAGCGTCCACAAAACTTCCGTGAGATCGACGTATTCTCCAGATTGATCATGGACAGAATCATTTTCTTGGGAACAGGAATCGATGATCACATCGCAAACATCATTGTAGCTCAGTTACTATTCTTGGAATCTGTAGACGCGAAAAAGGATGTTTTGCTTTACATCAATAGCCCAGGTGGTTCTGTCACTGCTGGTTTAGGAATCTATGATACAATGCAATATATCGGCCCAGATGTTGCTACTATTTGTACCGGTATTGCTGCTTCGATGGGAGCTGTTCTTCTCGCGGGTGGAGCAAAGGATAAAAGAAGTGCTTTGCAGCATTCGAGAGTGATGATTCATCAACCTTCTGGTGGAATGCAAGGTCAGTCTTCCGACATGGAAATTTCGCTTAAATTGATCATGTCAATGAGAGAAGAACTTTATCAAATCCTGGCTAATCACACAGGTAAAACCTTCAAACAAATCGAGCAGGATTCAGACCGGGACTACTGGTTGAAGGCTCCTGAGGCCAAAGCTTATGGTCTTATCGACGAGGTATTAATCAAAAAAGGATAATATGGCACAGGTCACCTGCTCCTTTTGTGGCAGAAATAAAAAAGACGTGGACCTTATGGTCTCCGGGATTTCGGCGCACATCTGTAATCACTGTATTGAACAGGCAAACACTATCCTTGGCGAGGAAGAAAAGACAAAGAAAGACGTCAAGAAGCCTAAGTTCCATCTAAAGAAGCCCAAAGAGCTAACCAAGTATCTTGGGCAGTATGTCATTGGACAGGATGAGGCAAAAAAGGTGCTTTCTGTAGCGGTATACAATCACTACAAGCGTTTGCTGCAAAAGGATGAGAACAATGATGTGAAGATTGAAAAGTCAAACATCATAATGGTAGGTGACACTGGTACCGGTAAAACGTACTTGGCCAAAACCTTGGCGAAGACTCTCGAAGTTCCTTTCTGTATTGCCGACGCTACAGTGCTTACTGAAGCTGGCTACGTCGGTGAAGACGTAGAAAGCATACTCACTCGATTACTTCAGGCGGCAGATTATGATGTAGAGGCTGCAGAAAGAGGAATCGTTTATATTGACGAACTAGATAAAATTGCGAGAAAATCGGATAACCCCTCTATCACTAGAGATGTGAGTGGAGAAGGTGTACAGCAAGCCATGCTTAAGCTTCTTGAAGGCACGGTCGTCAATGTTCCTCCACAAGGCGGTAGAAAGCACCCGGATCAGAAGATGATAGCTGTCAATACCGAAAACATTCTCTTCATTTGCGGAGGTGCATTTGATGGTATCTCAAGGCACATTGGTAAGAGACTGAATACTCAGCCAATGGGATTCAATAATGCTGGTGGAGCTGCAATGGCAGATAGAGAAAATCTCTTGCAGTATGTTACCGCACAGGATTTGAAAGCTTTTGGTCTAATCCCTGAATTAATCGGTCGTCTACCGGTTTTGACCTATTTAGACCCATTGAGTAGAGAAACCTTGAAGCAGATCCTTACGGAGCCTAAGAATGCTTTAGTGAAGCAATACACAAAGCTAATGGCAATGGAAGACGTGACACTTCAATTTGAGGAAAGCGGGGTAGATTTCATAGTAGAGAAGGCAGTTGAATTCAGCCTGGGAGCACGTGGACTTAGATCCATCTGTGAAGCGATTATTACAGATGCCATGTTCGAACTCCCCTCCGATAATTCTATCAAAGAACTAATCATAGACGAAAAATACGCCAGAGAGAAGTTTGATAAATCAAAGTTCAAAAGGCTTCAAGTCGCATAAAAATAGCCCTCAAAATTTGAGGGCTATTTTTTTATTGCTTCCAATATTTTTTCAGCTGTGGTTTCAGAGGCACTTTCTTTCCCCAGGACCTCCATCACTTCATCATACCCCTGAAGCATTTGCCCCTTATATACCTGATTCTTCAGAATAGAATTCAACTCTGATTTCACATGGTCAACTGAGAATTCATCTTGGATTAACTCCTTGACCACTCCCCTTCCGGCAATGAGATTAACCAAAGAGATGAATTCCACTTCGACAAGCCTCTTTGCAATAGCATAGGTAACAGCACTGGTTTGGTAAACGACAACTTGTGGTACTCTGAAAAGTGCTGTCTCCAAAGTGGCAGTTCCGGAGGTTACGACGGCTGCTACCGCATGGTGCAACAAATCATAAGTTTGATCGAAAGTGACTTTTAAGCCTGCCTTTCGCGCTTGATCATAAACAGAGGCATCCAAACTACTTACCCCTGCTACGACAAATTGAACACCTTCAAAAGACTGAGCCACTTTAATCATTTTACTAAGCATCCCATTGACCTCCTGTTTTCGACTACCTGGAAGCAATGCTACAATCGGATCGAAACTCAATTCATTTTTCTGAAGGAAGAATTCGTGAGGCTTGAATTTGTTGATTTCATCAAAAAGAGGGTTTCCGACGTAATCGACCTCCATATCAAATCTTTTATAAAATTCGGTCTCGAAGGGTAAAATGGAATAAATCCTTTCGGTGGTTGCCTTAAGTTTCAAGGCACGACTTTGATTCCAGGCCCAAACTTTGGGAGGAATGTAGTAATGGACTGGGATTCCTCGCTCTGTCGCAAACTTTGCTATCTTCATATTGAACCCCCCATAATCAACCAAAATGATTAAATCTGGATCGTATTCAATTATATCATCTTTTACAATCTTTAGGTACTTCAGAACTTTTCGAAAGCCAAAAAGTACTTCAAGAAAACCCATTAGGGCTACTTCAGAATAGTCTACAGAAATCTCCACTCCCTCATTTCGACAATAGTCTCCTCCCATACCCCTAAAGTCAACATGGCTATTTTTAGAAATTATAGCGCTGACAAGGTTGGAGGCATGAAGATCACCTGATCGCTCTCCGGAAATAATATAGATTCTATTCAAAGTGTAACTAGTTCTGCCCTAAAGATCGGGATAAAAAAAAGGAACAGACTGCATCTATTCCCCAAAGTATTCTACAAAATTTCTTTCTGTCTCGTATAAAGTAAGTTTATACAGATGCCCATCCGGTACAATTTCATCAATTTTAGGCTTAAGGATTTTCCAGAACTCCATAACCAGGTTTTCACAACTCGCTAATTTCCCCGCCATAAAGTCAACGTCAAGGTTAAGGTTTTTATGATCCACCTTCTCGATAACCTCTGATTTAATGAGCTTGCTTAGACTTTTCAGATCTACCACAAAACCTGTTTCCTGGTCAGGTCTTCCCTTGACCGTAACAATCAGCTCAAAGTTATGTCCATGCCAATTGACATTAGCACAAGGACCAAAAACTTCAAAATTCTTTTCTTCGGACCAGTTAGGATTCCAAAGTTTATGGGCTGCATTGAAATGCTCTTTTCTGCAAACGTATACCATCTCCTGCTCAAATTCTCGGCAAATTTAGCCTAAATAACTAAAAGTCAATAGTCGCCATAAACAAAAAAAGCTCCTGATAATCAGGAGCTTTTTTCTATATCTGGGAGAATTAAGCTTGATTCAATTTCTGGAAGAAAATCACCAAGTGATCCTCCCGGCTTAAGTCCAGCTTATTTTCCTTTATGATTTTCTTAGCTCTAGACTGATCACCTTCATTCAAAGTCTTCACTATGCTATTTGTTCTCTTCTTTACGCCATTAACCTCTTTTGAAGAATTAATGAGGTATAAGCTCTCTTCAAAAACAAACATTCTGCCTGGGGTTGGCGCATAGCTATTTTTTGGTGGAGTAACTAACTCAGTGGAGAAGCTCCTAACTAGTGAATAGCTTTCTCCCTCGGCGATAACATTGATAAAATCATCTTGTGCGATCCCCCTGATTCCATCAAATCCTTTTTTGAATAACAGTCTTGTGAGCATACCTTCACCACTATTTGCGATGATAATGGAAGGTCTCTCAAGAAGCATATAATCAACATAGTTTTTATTCAGATAAATTTTGTTACCTGCTTCATTGATTACTTCAAACTCATTCTCATAAATATTGAATTTGTAGGCGACGTTTTCCTTCAATCCAGCATTTGTGGTTGAGACATCTGCCCTAGCCCACTCATCAAATAGATAAGGGGATCCTTCTATTCCATCATAGCCTGTCGCTCTTGCAGGAGCTCCATTCATGTCAAGATTCGAAATCTGACCGAAGGAAACCTGTGCAATAAGTAATGCGGCGACAAATAGTAACTTTCTCATTTTACTGTTTAATAACCTTTTTGTGTAACGTTAAATTGTTGGTGTTAATTCTTAGTATATATAAACCATTCTGACCTGGAAGGTTCATTTTCACTTCCATTTCTCTTGAATTTTTAGTTTTTTCTTCCTGTAGCACTACTCTCCCAGCCAAATCAACTAGTTGGAATTCTATAGGACCGCTGTAGTCATTGTTGATAGAGATATTCAAAACGTCTTCGCTCGGGATAGGGCCAACAAAAACTCCGAATCTACTCAGTTCAGGCTCATCCTCTTCGATTGCTGAAATGACAATTGGATCAGAAATTCTATTACATGGCCCCTCAAATATCGCAACCTGATATGACCCATCTCCAGGAACTTCAAAGCTTCTTTCAGTTGCTCCGGGAATAACTTCTCCATTAGCGTACCATTGATAGCTCTCCCCTGGCTGTTGTGAAGTTAGTACAAGGCCATTGGCAACAATATTTGGTTTACTAATATCACTACTAGCAACATTGATCTCCTGATCGAACATGGTGAAACCATCTGCATTAGAAACCTTGAGTGTCACCGTGTATGTTCCAGCCTCTTCGAATACGAAGAATGGCTCCTCTAAACTAGAAGTACCTAGTCCACCAAAGTCCCATTCGTATTCAGAAATATTCCCTTCACTGAGATTTTCAAAAGTTACTGCCGCACCAACGCAATTGTATTGGAAAGCGAAATTCGAAAAGAGAACATCCTCACAATTCTCGAGCATCCAGCCCGATGAATTAGTAGCAGTTGCCTCGGTCCCTAGATTAATAATAGCATCTCCAAGGAGATTTACATTATTAACATCAAGTCCTTCGAAACAGTACTTCCGGTATATGTCATGAATAAGGACACCACCCTGTGAAGCATTCAACAAAACTCGATCATTAGTGGCTACAGACACCGAAATAATTCCGTCAATCTCAAGTTCACCTTCGCTGCTAAAGTCAAAAGTTGTGCCCTCCAGAAGTGTTAGGTTTTCCAGATCCATCTGTGCCACACCCATTCTTACCTCTGCTTCTTTGATGGATAGATTGTTCAAACCGTCAGAATTAAGACTTAGGGCACCAGACGAAGCAAAGAGCAGCGAAATATCAGTATTTGAATTATTCTCAAATCGACCGCTCTCGCCATTAAACTCAAGTTCGAAACCTTGCTTAATTCTACCTCCTTGAGATATCTCAAATGACTCCTGGAAAAACAGCTTAAAAATATTACCGTCTAAAGCTCCATTTGAACCAATGTTAATTGAATTAACTGAAGATTGTTCCACGTCAATATTGACATCAGCACCAAGGATATTTACATCCCCCAAGCTGGCACCTGTTAAAATCTTCCAAGTTCCAGTTTCAAACAAAAGCTTCACCCCATTAAGTGAGGCATTTCCTAGCTCTATCAAATGTTCAGTATTGCTATCCCCTGAGAACACCAATTGACCATTTTCTATCTCAGTGACCTGGTTAGAAACTCGGAAGCCATTTGAAACTGAAATACTATTTCCATTTAGGTCAAACTTAACGGACTCATCACCGAAAAGATTTACGCTAAAGGCTTCAGCGCTATCATTGAAGTTGACTTCTAATACGTCTGGATTATTTCCTTCGAAAACGACTCTGGTACCGTCGCCAGGGATTCTATTTGCAGGACTTCCATTGAGTGAAGTGGACCAATTTGATCCATTATTCCAGTCGTCACCATCCTCGCCAATCCAATACAAGGTCTCGTCGGAGCCGTTTACAACACCAGCTGTAAAAACTAGGCCAAACTGCTGGACTCCAAATCTTAATTCACCCTTATGAGTGATAACAACCCTATATTTCTGAGGAGTTGGATCATTGATTTCTATCTTTTCAATATTATCTCTGAAATTGTCTTCAGTATTTATTCCTCTGGCACTGGCCTGAAGACTTGGATCCAAAGTCCATGGGAAAAATTCAGTTCCATCTTCTCCGATTATCCTCATGTCCAAATCATTGACCAACATAATATCTGTTGGGTCAAGACTTGCGCCAACAGGACTTCCTTCAGGATCTGTCCAGGCAATTGTAGCCTTTATCGGAGTTACTCCATCAGAAACAAATTCAAATTCATAGGTTTCCTGATCGCCTAGGATTTCTTCTCTCACAAACTGTGAAACACCGTCATCATTAACAATTATTTCAGCACCAGCCGCAACGTCTAACAAACCCCAACCAAACATGTAATCTGGACCAGGAGCTGGACCTGCCTCTTTCACGGTGTGAATTGCAAGAGCTTTGAGGGCTGCCGACAACATGAACCTGCCTGAATTTCTTTGCGAATAAAGTTGCTGGAGTAAGAATAAAGAACCCGTGACATTTGGAGATGACATGGATGTACCACTTTGACTCGCATAAGAGTCTCCTCCATTGCCATTGATGGATGCACTAAATACATTCACTCCCATTCCTACTACGTCTGGTTTAATTCTACCATCGTCAGTAGGCCCCCAAGAGGAGAAACTACTCATTTGTACAGACTCTGGCCCTATGTAGTCCAAAACGCTCTGGACCGCACCAATAGTAAACCCATTCTTTGTGGAAGCTCTCCACGCCAAAATATCTGACGGTCCATCTGGTGGTCTGGTGGCATCACCTCCCTCATTTCGATCATTACCAGCCGAAAAAACTGGCAAATAATATGGCTTCGAAAACATCACTTGATCCATAGCGGCACTCAAGTCTGAATAAAAGCCAAACCGCCAATCTTCTTCGGTACTTATAGATGGATTTCCTAGCCAATTACCACTTTCCCAACCCATTCCAATGGAGTAAGAGTGATTGGATAAAAGCATTCCATCAGGTTTAGCCTCTGGGTCATAAGCATTAGCAGTCATCTTGGAAACATCATTATCCCAATTGAAAGACCATCCAGTTGCCTCGTAGGCCATTCCTCTGGCTGCTGCATTTACCCCTCCACCTAAAACAGTTCCAGATACGTGGGTAGAGTGTGTACTCAAATTTTCTGTAGAGCCATCTATTTGTGTCAAACGCCCACCATATTCAACATGATCAACCTTTGGTCGGGTCTGGTCAAAAATACCAACGGTCAAACCTGCTCCTGTTAAATCGAGACCCAAGGCTCCTCCAGGTTGTAGCTGATCCGCTCCCGTGGTAATAGCGGCATCTATATTGTCAATGTTATTAATTACCGGAAACCCGGTTTCATCCAAAAATTGTATCCTTGAAAGGATTCCATCTTCTCCAAGGATACCTCCTTCGGCATTTAAAAAAGTAAACCTTGATTCATCAATGCTCTTAGGAACATAGGTAAATCTGATGAATGAAGATCTTAATTTCTTCTCTGTCTCCTGTCTTGCCTTTCTAAGTTTTTCCAGTTTCGATTCTTCATTTTGGCCGTAAGCCATAAATGAGGTTAGAACCAGAAATAGGGTGTAAATTTTTCTCATAAACAAATCAATCTAATTACGAAACGGCCTCTATCACGCGGATGTTTTTGAGATTCGCAAATTTGGGTTTAAGCTCTGTAAAAATAATTCTGCTATGTCTTTTAAAAAACCAGAAACAAAAAAAGGAGGACATAACGCCCTCCTTTTTTACATAATTTAAAGATTAGTCTTTAACCAATACAGTTGTTCCATCGATACTGTTGTTTGGATCACTCCAATAAACAGTTAAGGTCTGAGTAGCTTCATCCCAAGTACCCACTGTAGGAGTAGCTTCTCCTGTTGGTGGTTGAATGTTGAACTCAGTTTGACGACGGTCTACGTAGCTGATTGCATTACAATTGTCTGCGTAGATTGCCTCCTGAGTAGTAGAGAAGCCAAATCTAGCATACAAACCAGCAGAAACATCAGAAATTACGTACTGACCAGCAGTCTCTAGTGGAGTTACTGAAACAGTAGCTACATCTGTTCCAAACCTGGTATTACCAGTTGCAGTCCATGTATCAGTTTCCATAGAAATATCAGATGGACAAACCACTCTGATTCTCAAGGTAACAGATCCATAGTTTGCAGATACTGAAGCACCAGTCGCACTTGTAATATTCAATACAAGGTCTGGAGTCTCAGATGGGTCAATATTTCCAGTCAATACGGTAACTGGAAAAGAACCAATCCACTCGCCAGCAGCGATAGTACCAGTGTTACCCGCAAGGCTGTAGTGAACTCCTTCCACAGCAGTAGAAGAAGGATCAACCTCAACTGTTACAGTTATTGCTTCAGTTGCACTTGTAGAAACCCTGTTAAGCCCAAGGTCATAGATATCAGTTTGATCTTCTGAGGCTCTCACCCCGGTGAACTGAGTACCATTTGGAAGATTACCTTCTGAAAACTCTACGTCATTCCCCTGGAATAAAGTCTCTCCAGCAGGATCTTCGAAGCAGGATGTCATAGCCACTGAGGCTAGAGCTACTGCAAATAAGATATATAACTTTTTCATTTTCTAAGTCTGTTTTTTAGTTATAACCTGGGTTGTCAACAAGCAACTCATTCAACTGAAGCTCACCGATTGGCAACGGAGCAAGGATTCTATAATCCTCATAAGGAACATCTTCAAAATCAGCATGCTTAGTAATAGTCATACCGTTTCTCTTAAGATCGAACCATCTGTGTCCTTCCATAGCGAATTCTACTCTTCTCTCGTTCATGATAAGATCGAATAGAGCATCACCCGAAGTACCCTCAACAGCACCAAGTCCTCTCTTCATTCTCAACGTAGATAGATCTGCACGAGCCCCATCTTCATTTGACTGACGATATCTCGCTTCAGCTCTAATCAAGAACATTTCTGAAGCTCTGATGATTGGAAGGTTCTCAAGGAAATCACCTTTAGCACCAGCCCATTTTTCAGAACGGAAGATAGTTCCGTCAGCACCAGTTCTTGTAGTTTCAGTCCAGGTAGTAGCTCTGATATCGCCTTCTTCATAAGAATTGAAAAGACTAAGAGATCCACTAACGATGAATTGAGCACTTGGGAATACATTTGATGCAAGTGAACAAACAGAGTTGTTAACACCATCTACACCACTCCAGTCAACCGATCTGATTTCAATTTCGAAAAGAGATTCCGGATTTGGGAAGGTAGAGAAACCAGCAACGTATCCATCAGCATCCATCAAACCAACTCCTTGGTCAGTGATACCGAAAGACGTCATTGCTGCAGTTGCAGCTTGCTCAGCTTCAGCAAACTTAGAATCATAAAGATATACTCTAGCAAGAAGGGCTTGAGCAGCTCCTCTACTTGCCTCATATACGCTTGCATTTCCAAGAGTTGCATCAGGAAGCAAATTGATCGCAGCCTGGAGGTCAGCGATAACCAAATCATAAACCTCTCTATTAGATGATCTCTCTCTGAAGTCAGCATCAGAGAAACCAAGAGTTGGAGTAGTTCTGATTACTACTGCTCTATCCCAGCCATTCACTTCTTTTCCAGGCTCGTATCCATAGATTCTTGCCATATTGAAGTAGAACATAGCTCTCAAGAAATGAGCTGTTCCCTTAACTTGTGCTCTTGTGTCGTCTGGTCCTTCTACGTCATCGATACCTGCAAGTACGATATTGGTAGTGTTGATACCAGTCCAGTATCCACCATTCCAAACGCCCATATGAGCTCTATCAGCATTCGCTTCCTGACCAATGTAACGACCAGTGTTAGCGATGATTCTCAAGTTATCCGCCATGATTTCTGGCGCGATCACCATTTGCTGTCCAAATACGTTGAATCCTCTCAACGTACCATATGCTGTAAGTCCTAGAGCCTCTAGTCCTTCAACTGTAGAAAGCGCTGTTTCCGGAGTAAGACTTTGTCTTGGCTCAGTATCCAGGCTACAAGAACCTAGTAGAAGCGCTCCTCCTATTGTTATTGCTTTAATTAAATTTTTCATAGGTCTAATTTTCATTAAAAGGTGAGGTTAACACCGGCAGAAATTTGACGTCCGTTTGGATAACGACCGAAAGTAGAGAATTCAGCAATTCCCACTGCTTCTGGGTCGATACCGATATAGTTGGTGAATGTTGCAAGGTTCAAACCTTGTACATAGATAGAAGCACCCTTCATTCCGATTCTGCTCGCAGCATTTGATGGAAGAGAGTAATTCAAAGTAACCTGCTTCAATCTGATGTAAGAACCATCACTAAGAAGTCTGGTAGAGAATGTATCGATGTTAGAAGTACCTGGAGCCTGACCACCTTCGTAAGGACGACCTACTGTAGTGATATCACCTGGCTGCTTCCAATAAGCATTCATATCTCTCAATTGGTTACCAGTTCCCGCACCGAAATCGGCAAGGTTGAAGTAATCCTGAGATCCTGCAAGGTTACCTGCTTGACCCTGGAAGAATACTTCAAGAGAAAGGTTTCCATAAGTGAAAGTGTTAGCAAGACCACCATAGCTAGTAGGAAGACCGCTACCTAGGTATCTCTGAGTATCAGCACCTACGATGTAAGTAGGATTACCATTCTCATCAGCATACATTGCAACACCATTTGCTGGGTTAATACCCAAGAACTCATTAGAGTACCAGAAAGAGATTGGACGACCTACGATAAGATCATTACCAATTCTATCCAATCCGTCATAAAGCTCGATCAACTCATTCTCTAGGAATGTGATGTTGAATGCAGTGCTCCACTGGAACTTACCAGCCACGATGTTAACAGTCTGAAGATCGAAGTCAATACCCTGGTTTCTTACAGAACCAGTGTTTCTTGTAATACTACCGAAACCTGAATCAATTGGAAGTGGTGTATTGAAAAGAAGTGCTTCTGAATCTCTTCTCCAGAAATCAACTGTACCAATGATTCGACCATTGAACAATGTCCAATCCAAACCAATGTTAGTAGTTACTGACTCTTCCCAAGTAAGAAGGTCGTTTCCAAGCTGAGAAAGTCCTAAAGAACCTTCACCAAGATACTGACCAGTATTACCTACTAGAGATCTTGAAGCAAAGTTTGCAATTTCAGAGTTACCAGTTACACCCCAAGAAGCTCTTAGTCTCAAGTTGTCCAACCAGTTGACATCCTGAAGGAAGTCCATAGAGGAAACTCTCCATCCACCAGAGAAGGCGTAGAAAGTACCCCATCTGTTCTGCTCACCAAATCTAGAGTGACCATCTCTTCTGATCGTAGCATCGAAAGTATATCTATCATCATAGTCATACTTAGCTTGACCGAAGAAACCAGCTCTCTTATACTCAGTGTAGAATCCACCTACTGCAAATGGAACTGCAGCGTTCTGTAGATATCTTAGAGATGGATCAGCGAAACCTCTACCAGTTGCAGAGATGTTCTCGTCCTGGAATCCTTTGTATTCAAAACCAGCGATACCGGATACAGTATGTACTTCATTGAATTTCTTAGAGAAATTGAAGTTGTGGTTTGTGTTGTAGTTATTTCTTCTTCTATCAGAGTAACCTGCAGAACCACCATAAGATGAGAATACTGGGATAGTAGATGGACGATTGTTCTCGTTACGAGAATCAGCAAAGTCAATACCTACATAAGAAGTCCAGCTCAACCATGGAGTGATTTGATAATTCAACTGAAGGTTAGATACAGTCTGAACGGAAGTAGTTCTTCTCAATTCCTCAAATACACCCTGTACAATGTTGTAACCGAATAGGTGATTTGATGGGTAAGGAGCGAAAGATCCGTCTTCGTTGTAGATCGGCACATTAGGACGTGCAGAGAAACCAGCAACGAAAGGAGAGTTTACAAAGTTACCGTTTGCAATAGAACCGTTTGTTCTTTGGTAAGCCAAAGAAAGGTTAGCTGCAATAGTCAAGTTCTTTGTTGGTCTGTGAGTAAGGTTCAAACGACCAGTTGCTCTTTCGTAGTCAGACATTTCGATCTGTCCTTCTTGCTTGGTATAAGAACCAGAAAGGTAGAAGTTAGTCTTGTCATCACCACCAGAAATACCAAGGTCATAAACCTGAAGTGTTCCTTGACGATAAAGCTCGTCTACCCAGTCATAAGTTTGAAGATTTGGATCTTCAGGGTTACCATAAGTAGCAGCAGCGTTAGCTGGATTAAGACCTGCATTGATGTATGCATCTCTCTTAATAGTAGCCAATTCAGTTGCATCCATTACATCATAAAGATTCAATGGGTCTACGATACCGTACTGCGCGTTTACTCTTACTTGAGTAGCTCCTTTAGTTCCTTTTTTAGTAGTAATCAAAACTACACCATTCGCAGCCTGAGCTCCGTAGATTGCAGCAGCAGCAGCATCCTTCAATACCTCAATAGACTCAATGTCATTAGGGTTAATAGAAGCAAGTGCGTTCTGAGAACCTTGTGTAGAAATGTCACCGTCACCGATCTGAACACCATCTACAATATATAGTGGTTCGTTACCCGCGTTAACGGAACCTACACCACGGATACGTACGTTGATAGCAGATCCTGGCTGACCACTCTGAGAAGTGACCTGAACACCAGCAATTCGACCTTGCATCGCACGGTCGAAGGATTGTACAGGAAGGTTTTCGAAAACCTCTCCTTTCACTGAAGCAATAGCACCAGTGATTTCTCTTTTGGATTGATCACCATAAGATGTGATCACAAATTCAGATAGTGACTGTACGTCTGGCTCCAATGTCACATCAATTGTGGATTGGTTACCAATAGTCACTTCCTGGGTCGTCAAGCCTACGAAGCTGAAGACCAACACATCACTGCCGGCAGGAACATTAATAGAGTACTTACCGTCTAAATCGGTAGCGGTACCTACAGTTGTTCCTTTAACCAAGACAGTAGCACCTGGTACACCAAGGTTATCTTCGGAAGAGATAACTGTACCAGTGATCACTCTTGACTGCGCAAATGCAACTGCACTTGCTAGGAAAAGGGTGAGTCCTAGAAGTAAAATTTTCCTCATATTGGTTAAAATTTGGTTTAATTTGGCCTCAATGATATCCCTTAATATGGAATAACACAATAGGGTAACTGACAAATAGCCAAATCGTCTTTTTCCCAGATTTTTCGATAATTCCTGAATAATTGTTAATTCAAAATAAAATTTGGATTAACTCAATTTGACAAAAAAAATTCCGAATAGACGTCTATTATCCTATTGTTAACAGAAGTTAATTTTTTTAATTTTTTTTTAACCGAAGCGTTTTTTTTGATTTTTGACCCGGAATCAGTAGAAATTAATAGGATTTAACCCATTTCTAGATTTTTATTTCAGAATCAAATTCAACACAATCCGAAAGTTCGGAATTAGAGAGATAAACGGTTGATAATTTGGCAGTAAAGCGACAAAAAATAAGATTTTAATCAGCTATTTTTTTAGTTTTTGCTGATTTGACCAAAAAGAGGACTTTAGTAGTAATTAAAGTATTCTGATTGTAATCCTTCGATTGAGTGCTTGATTTTGGGGCGAGTCATTTGGCACCATAGGCTCGGAATCTCCCTTGCCTACTACGGCCACTCTGCCGGCATGCATTCCTGCTTCTATTAGATAGGCTTGAACACTCTTTGCGCGATTCAGACTTAGCACTTGGTTGTAGTCTTTTTGCCCGACGTTATCCGTATGTCCTTCTATTTCTATATTGACATTCGGGTTCTCTTCAAGGAATTTGAGGAGCCTTTTTAATGAAGACATGGACTCATCTTTTAACTCATATTTATCAAAGTCAAAGAATACATTTTCAAAAACAAACTCTTCGCCCGATGCGACTGGAGTTAACTCTACTTCCAGATCTTCTACATTCTGTAGTTTATCCCGCTCCACATTATAAATCTTTGGTAGATAACCTTGTTTCTCTACATACAATCCGGAAATAGCTCTATCAGGATATAACATGGTGAACTCACCAGTTTTTCCATCAGCCTGAAATTGATAAAGCGTACTATCATTAGTGAGTGAAACCAGAGAGAGGGTGGCATCTATGGGTTCTCCAGTTTTAGAGTTATATACCCTTCCGGCTGTCACGGTCAGGTTCTCGCCAAGGAATATCTCTTCAGGAAATTTAAACCTGTATAATAAGGAGCGGTCATTCTCCCCTCCCTCTTCTGTTAACTCCGTGAAGTATGCGTAATCCTTTTGTGCTGTGATAAAGAGGGCTACCTGATCCAAATGATCATTGATAGGTAATCCAAGATTCTCCGGCTCTGTGAACTCCCCGCCTTCTACCCTTGACAAGAATATATCCATCCCTCCAAAACCCTGATGCCCCTCAGAAGCAAAAAACAGAATCTCATTATTAAAGAACATAAAAGGGGAAATCTCATCCTTTGCCGTATTCACAGGTTTTCCCAAATTCTTAGCCACTGACCAGGATCCATCATTCATGCGAACAGAATACCAAACATCATTTCCACCGTATCCGCCTTTTCGATTAGATGAGAAGAACAGAATCCTTCCATCAGCAGAAAGGGAAGGCTGGGAATCCCAGGATCTCGAATTGACATTCTTACCCATGTTCTGAGGGCGCTGCCATTTTCCATTCACCTTGTAGGCAACATATAGATCACAGCTTCCTTCACTGTCAGGAGCATCGCAAGAAGTATAAATCAGAATATTTCCATCGGCGGTTACTGAACAGGTCCCCTCATTGTATTGTGAATTGATGGTAGAGGCTATACTAGCGGGTTGACTCCAACTATCGGCGCCATCGGAAAAGGAAACATAAATATCCTCCTTGTCAAAATTACCTGTACCATCACGTTTGGTGAATAGAATTTGCTTACCATCAGCCGTCAATACCGGGAAGTATTGAAGTTTGAAAAGGTTCAGCGGGTCAGGAAGCCTCTCCTTCAC
>CAZLUY010000267.1:0-3259 GCA_964562785.1 uncultured Limnohabitans sp.
GGCTAATCACTATCTTTGTGCACTTGAATTCAAATAAACACCAAATATCATGTTAAAAGGATTTTTCAACGTACCCAATCCGGTAAATGAGCCGGTGAAAGCTTATGCTCCAGGTAGCGCCGAAAGAAAAGAATTGCAGGCAGCTCTGGCAGATGCTAGATCTAAGCAATTAGATGTACCGATGTATATCGGATCTGATGAGGTAAGAACAGGAAATACCAAGCCGATGACACCTCCGCATGATCATCAACATGTTCTTGGACACTTCCATGAAGGTGATGCTTCTCATGTTGAGCAGGCAATCAATGCAGCCATGGGAGCAAAGGCTGCCTGGGAAAATATGGAATGGGAACATAGAGCTGGGATTTTCTTGAAGGCCGCAGATTTGATCGCTGGTCCATATAGAGCAAAGATCAATGCTGCTACAATGCTTGGACAGTCCAAGAATGCCATGCAAGCTGAGATTGATGCCGCATGTGAATTCATCGACTTCCTTCGTTTTAATGTGAAGTATATGACTGAGATTTATGCTCAGCAGCCTCCAGTTTCAGGGAATGGTGTATGGAATAGAGTAGAGCAGCGACCATTAGAAGGTTTTGTGTTTGCTTTGACACCATTCAACTTTACCGCGATCGCGGGTAACCTTCCGGCTTCAGCAGCTATGATGGGTAATACGATCGTATGGAAACCTGCCTACACTCAGATTTATTCTGCTCAGGTATTGATGGAAGTGTTTAAGGAAGCTGGTGTACCTGATGGTGTCATTAACCTGATATATGTGGATGGACCTACAACTGGAGATGTAATCTTTAATCATCCAGATTTTGGTGGTATCCATTTCACCGGTTCTACTGGTGTTTTCCAAACTATCTGGAAGACCATTGGAACGAATATTCACAAGTACAAATCCTATCCAAGAATCGTAGGCGAGACAGGAGGAAAAGACTTTGTAATTGCACATAAATCTGCGGATGCGAAAGCGGTTGCTGTAGGACTTGTAAGAGGAGCATTTGAGTATCAGGGGCAGAAGTGTTCCGCAGCTTCAAGAGCCTATATCCCTTCCAACCTTTGGGAGGATGTGAAGAAATATATGCTTGAAGATCTTGCGACGATCAAGATGGGAGGAACTGAAGATTTCACCAATTTCGTGAATGCCGTGATTGATGAAAAGTCTTTCGATAAGATCGCTAACTACATCAGCAATGCGAAGGAGGCAGATGGAGTAGAGGTAATTGCTGGTGGTAATTACGACAAGTCAAAAGGTTACTTCGTCGAGCCAACCATTTTGCTTTCTCAAGATCCGATGTACACTACCATGTGTGAGGAAATCTTTGGTCCTGTCTTGACGATATATGTTTACAATTCTGAGCACTTCGAAGAAGCTTTGGAATTGGTAGATCAGACTTCTCCATATGCCTTGACTGGTGCGGTTTTCTCTCAAGACAGATATGCGCTTGAGTTTGCAACCAAAAAATTAAAGAATGCAGCAGGTAATTTTTACTTAAATGATAAGCCAACCGGGGCAGTCGTTGGTCAGCAACCATTTGGTGGTAGCCGAGCTTCAGGAACAAATGACAAAGCAGGATCTATGATCAACTTGCTACGTTGGGTTTCTCCGAGAACCATTAAGGAGACCTTTGTTTCGCCAAAAGATTATAGATATCCTTTCTTAGGAGAGGATTGATTTTGAACCTCCGAGGTTTCCAAAACCTCGGAGGTTTTTTTAAGATTTTAGAATCAATGAGCTCCTCTGGAGCTCTTTGTTATTATATCCTGATAGCTACCATTAATTAGCACCTCTGGTGCTCTTTGCCCATTTGTACTCTAGTTGATTCAAATATTCTAAACCTTTGGTGAGCACAGAATTCATCAAGCCTCATAGAGGCGAAATGAATGTAGCTTGGATTGGGATTCGGTTTATAGAGCTTCAGAGAAGCGTATTGATCGCAAAAAAAGCGACTGGATCGCTCCAATCGCTTTTTAATATTGTTTCTTTTAATTTAGGCTCAATTCGCAATTCCTAAATCTAAAATCCCAAATTAGGTATACATCGCACCATTGATATGGACTGTCTGTCCTGAGATGTAAGTACTCATATCAGAACCCAGGAATACACAGAGGTCAGCTACTTCCTCTGGTCTGCCACCTCGCTTCATCGGAATACCATCCCTCCAGCCCTGAACGGTCTTTTCGTCTAAAACTTCAGTCATCTCTGTCTCGATGAAGCCAGGGGCAACAGCATTACATCTGATATTTCTTGATCCAAGTTCTAAAGCCACGGATTTAGTGAATCCGATAATTCCTGCTTTGGACGCTGCATAATTTGCTTGACCCGCATTTCCTTTTGCTCCAACAACTGAGGTGATATTAATGATTGAACCTGCTTTGGCCTTCATCATTGTTCTGGTGGAAGCTTTCACTGTATTGAAGCAGGACTTAAGATTCACATTCATGATTTCATCCCATGATTCTTCTGTCATCCTCATCAGCAAGTTATCTCGTGTGATACCGGCATTATTTATTAGGATGTCTAAACCTCCGAACTCAGCGACTACGCCTTTGACAAGTTCCTCGGCAGCTACAAAGTCAGAAGCATCAGATCTGAACCCTTTTGCTTTAACTCCAAATTCTGCAAGCTCCGCTTCGAGGGCCTGACCCTTTTCGACCGAAGACAAAAAAGTAAAGGCCACATTTGCACCTTCCTGAGCATATTTAATAGCAATGGCACGTCCGATGCCTTTGGAAGCCCCGGTAATGAGGGCAGTTTTACCTGAGAGTAATCCCATTAGATTGAGTTTTTTTGGTTTGGTCAAAATTAGAAAAAATCATTGAAGATTTTCCGTGATAGCATTCTGGCTCAATGCAAGCCTTATAATCGACTGATCAAAGCCTAATTAGCTAAACTCAGTATAAATATTTGGCTTTTATTGACGAAACGATACTTCCTTTTGAATGAAAGGTCAAAGCCTGAATATGGATCAGTTTTTAATCATTTCCAGCCGTCAAACAGAATTTTTTTCTGAAACCAAAAGGCCTATTTTTGCATAGTTTCATGGAATTTAAACCAGAATAGTATGTCTTCGACTAAATATGATTTGATTGTTTTGGGCAGTGGTCCCGGAGGATATGTTGCCGCTATCAGAGCGTCTCAACTAGGTATGAAAGTAGCTGTTGTAGAGGCTGAAGAGCTTGGCGGAATTTGCTTGAATTGGGGATGTATCCCTACAAAAGCATTGCTAAAAAGTGCTCAGGTTTTTGA
>CAZLUY010000268.1:0-13755 GCA_964562785.1 uncultured Limnohabitans sp.
AGACAATTAGTCACCGCATTGACCAAGGCGGTTTTTGAAAATGGTACTGTTGGTGCGATTGAGTTTTGTAATGTCAATGCCTTGCCCATTCTTGAAAGTGTTTCTGAAGACTATTCGGTTTCGATAAGGAGAGTTTCTAATCGATATCGTAATCCAAAGGATCAACCTACTGAAGATGAAAAAATGATTCTTGAGGCCTATGAATACAATTCTGAGAACGGGTTGGAAAGTGATCCAAATATTCAAAAACTGGATAATGGACTGACTTATCTCTACACAAAAGCCATCAGCATTCCCAATGCTTTTTGCCTTGGCTGCCATGGAAATTCGGAATCTGAGATTGATTCAGAGACCTTTGGGAAGCTCAATGAATTATATCCAGATGACAAAGCGACTGGCCACAAACTTGGTGATTTAAGAGGAATGTGGTCACTTAAAATACCCAAAAGCGAGGTCGTCAAAAGAATGTAGTGCCTCTATAAATATTCTTTCTTTTTCTTAGTTATTCTAGTATTTTCATGGGCCTTGCTACTATGTTGCCCATGTTTATTCTCCTATATCCTCTCATAGGTATATTTTCTTTTTTCAGCTTTTTCTCCTCAGGAAAAGAGCTTTACCCCAAGAACTTTGAAGCCTATTCTGAGACAATTCCAGGTACCAATGTAGACTTTGGAATGACTCCGATTGAAGGAGGTAGTTTTTCCATGGGAAGTTCAAACCCAGAGTTTCAAGATGAAAATCCAAGTCATGAAGTTGAGATCGCATCCTTTTGGATGGGCACACATGAGGTGACCTGGGATGCTTTTGAACTGTTCCTTGATAAGAATTATGAGTTAGCGATATCCGAAATGCCAATTGGAGAAGAAGTTGATGGTCTGACCCGTCCTAGCCTCCCCTATCTGGATATGACCTTTGGAATGGGAAAGGAAGGAAAGCCTGCGATAGGGATGACCCAATATGGAGCGATACAGTATTGTCGTTGGCTTTATCTAAAGACCGGGAATTTTTATCGTTTGCCAACTGAAGCCGAATGGGAATATGCTGCCGGTGCAGGCAGTTCAGATGTTTATTTTTTCGGAAATAATGCTGATCAGTTAAATGAATATGCCTGGACGGCAGAAAATTCTGGAGAATCTACTCAAGAAGTGGGGACCAAAAAGCCTAGCCCACTTGGACTGTATGATATTTATGGAAATGTGTTGGAGTGGACTGCAGATCAATACGATCCGGAATTTTACAAGATCTCTCCAAAGGATAATCCTATAAACCCATCTGAAAAGCTATACCCAAGAGTGGTACGAGGTGGAAGCTTCAGACATTCAGCAACTGAGATCAGCACTACGAGGAGATTTAAGAATGACCCTAAGTGGAAGCAATTGGATCCTCAGATACCAAAATCACAGTGGTGGTTTCCAGAAGCGCCCTTTATTGGGATGCGATTGGTTCGACCATTAAATCCACCTTCTGAACAAGAAATTGAGGCGTATTATGCCCGTGAACCTATACCTGATTATTGATAAAACGATTAACCCATGAAAGATTTAAAATCCAGACGAGATTTTCTCAAAACCTCTGCATTAGTTTCCGGAGGTCTTATGACTCAGCCTTTTTCTATTCCTGGTGCATATGCCGCCCCTGATAATCATCTGAAGCTGGCTTTGGTAGGATGTGGAGGTAGAGGGACAGGGGCAGTTTTCCAAGCATTTGCAACTAATCAACCAATTAAGCTAGTAGCGATGGCGGATGCTTTCGAAGATAGGCTGGAAAAAAGTCTTCAGCCAATCTTAGATAAACATGGAGCTGAAAGGGTAGATGTACCTGCAGATCGGAGGTACATAGGTTTTGATGGTTATAAAAAAGCAATCGCGGATGCTGATGTCGTGATTTTAGCAACTCCTCCTGGGTTCCGTCCAATGCACTTTGAAGAGGCTGTAAGGCAAGGAAAGCAGATATTTATGGAAAAACCTGTGGCAACGGATGCAGGCGGGATAAGAAGAGTATTAGAAGCAGCTAAGGTAGCTAAGGCTAAGAAATTGAATGTGGTTGTTGGTTTGCAGAGACATTATCAAAATAACTACCGAGAAACTATAAAGCGGATTCATGATGGAGCCATTGGCGAAATCACCGGGGGTCAGGTATACTGGAATGATGGTGGTGTTTGGGTTCGAGAAAGACAGCCGGGCCAAACTGAGATGGAATACCAAATGAGAAATTGGTACTATTTCAATTGGCTATGTGGAGATCACATCACAGAGCAGCATGTGCATAATATTGATGTAGCGAACTGGGTGAAAAACAGCTACCCGGTTAAGGCGGAAGGTACAGGAGGACGATTAGTCAGAACAGGAAAGGATCATGGTGAAATTTTTGATCATCACGTGGTGACCTTTACTTATCAGGATGGTTCGGTCATTCATAGTGAATGTCGTCATTTCCCGGGAGCAGCTAACAGAGTTGATGAATCTTTCCAAGGAACTAAGGGTAAGGCTTACATGAGTGCCGGCAACCATGGTATTCTTACAGATTGGAAGGGAAACTCAATCTACGAACATGATCGAGAGAATAACCCTAATCCATACCAACAAGAGCATGATGAGCTTTGGGCTGCCATTGTAAATGGAGAATACAAATTTGCCGATGCTGAAAATGCAGCAAAAAGTACCATGACTTCTATTCTAGGTAGATATGCTACTTATTCAGGTAAGGTGATCACTTGGGATGAAGCCATCAATGGCCAGGTAGATCTATTCCCTTCTGAGCTTTCATGGGATGCCGCACCAAAAATACTACCTGGGGATGACGGTTATTACCCACATGCTGTTCCTGGAAAAAGTAAAGTCATATAATCATGAGAAGGAGAAAATTTATTCAAAATATAGGGATGAGCGCTGCTTTAGCAGGTGTACCCATTGGACATTCTATTGCTAGTTCCGAAGGAATTAAAAAGAGAGCCCCTTTTAATCTGGACTTTGCACCTCATTTTGGAATGTTCAAGAATTCTGCCGGCGATGACATTTTTGATCAGCTCAGATTTATGGCGGATCAGGGTTTTCGATCTCTTGAGGATAATGGCTTATTGAAAAGAACCGTTGCTGATCAGGAAAAGCTAGGGAAACTGCTTTCTGACCTGAATATGAGGATGGGGGTTTTCGTAATAGATGGAGGCGATAATTGGAAAACTTCACTTACTACCGGCAAATCAGAGTTTTTGGAAGTGTTTTTAAAGACTTGTAAGGAATCTGTAGACGCTGCAAAGCGAGTGAATGCCAAATGGATGACCGTTGTGCCAGGGTTCTATGATAGAAGCATGCCGATTGGAATTCAAACAGGTAATGTGATTGAGGCAATGAAAAGAGGTACTGAGATTCTTGAGCCTCATGGATTGACCATGGTTATGGAGCCTTTGAGTGATACACCTGAGCTATTTCTAAGAAGATCAGATCAGACTCATATGATTTGTAAAGCTGTGGATAGTCCTAGCTGTAAGATTCTTTATGACATATACCATATGCAAAGGAATGAGGGAGACTTGATTTCAAATATGGAGAAATGCTGGGATGAGATCGCCTATATCCAGATAGGAGATAATCCTGGCCGTAAAGAGCCAGGTACCGGTGAAATCCACTATAAGAATGTATTCCAATATATCAATGGCAAGGGTTTCACAGGTATTTATGGTATGGAGCATGGAAATGCTAAACCTGGCAAGGAAGGTGAAGAGGCACTCATCCAAGCTTATAGAGCGGTAGATATAGCATGAGGTTAGGTCTCATTTGCTCATTCCTATTTTGTTTACTTGTAACAAATCAGTCTAGCATTGCTCAGGAGCTTAAATGGGAAAGTCTCGAGCCTCCATCTGATGCTTCTTTAAGAGGACTCTCAGTCGCCTCCGACCGAATCATTTGGGCTAGTGGGTCTGGTGGTACCTGGCTTCGAACCGTTGACGGCGGTGTCACCTGGGATACGGGAATAATTGCGGGCTTAGATAACGTTGATTTCAGAAGCATACATGCTTTTGATGCAAATAATGCCGTCGTTGCAAGCGCTGGACAACCTTCGCAGATATATAGGACATCTAATGGAGGGAAGAGCTGGGAATTGATTGAGACCCTGTCAGAAGAAGCCTTCCTTGATGGAATGGGTTTCTATAAAAAAGTAGGACTTGTTTTCGGAGATCCAGTTGCTGGAGAATGGATGGTTTTGAAAAGTGAGGACGAGGGAATAACGTGGGAAGTATTGGGGAACCTGCCCATTCCTAAAGAAGGAGAGGCTGGCTTCGCTGCGAGTACTTCTTCAATAGCCTTGAGAAAGAATATGGTGGTAATTGGTAGCGGAGGAGCTGAATCCAATCTGATTATCTCTCTTGACCAAGGAGATTCATGGACTAAAATCAAAAGCCCTCTGGTACAGGGAGAACCCTCCCAAGGGATATTTGCCCTTTCATTTTGGGAAGATAAAAGAGTTGTCCTTGTAGGTGGTGATTATTTAAAGCCTACCGATAAGAAAGGAACTGTTGGAGTATTTGATCTGAAGTCCATGAAATGGATGGATATAGAATCAACATTACCTGGATATAGATCTGGAGTTGAGTTTTGGGCCACAGAGAAAGTTCTAATTGCAGTAGGAACAACAGGTAGTGACTTCTCCAAAGATGGAGGCTTAAGCTGGGAGTCAATTTCAGAAGAAGGCTACCATGCAGTTAAAACTGACCCAAAAGGCAAAGTGATTTTGGCCTCTGGAGGGAATGGGAAAATTGCCAAACTGACCTTTCAGTGAGGATTTTCTAGGTAATATTTGATTTACATTAAATAATTATAAATTATTCGCTCGATTCTTATCATTCAGGCATTGCCTGTTATCTTTGTCTCCCGTTTGAAATCTATTAAAAAATTGTTGTGAACAACTTTGAAATCATACCCTCAATTTGGCTTATCAATGGAAGATGTGTACGTCTGAAAAGAGGGGACTTTTCTACCGAGGAGGTTATCTCAAATAACCCACTATCTATAGCTCAGGATTTTGAATCCGTCGGGATAAAAAGAATTCATTTAGTGGATTTGGATGGCGCTCGCCGAGGCGAGCCAAAAAATTACCATATCCTTGAGGCTATTGCAGGTTATACTGATTTAATGATCGATTTTACCGGTGGTGTGACTACTGATGGAGATGTGATTAAATCCTTTGAGAATGGAGCTTCCACAGTAACGATTTCATCCGCAGCAGCTAACCATCCTGAACGCTTTGCCCAATTTATTTTGAGCTACGGTCGTGAGAAGATTATACTAGCGGCTGACACGAGCCCTGCTGATCATAAGATCAAAATTCGAGGATGGTTGAAGAAAACCGAAATAGATCTTTTTGATCATCTGGAGTTCTTCTACGAGCGAGGTCTGAAGTACGCGAAAGTATCAGACACTACAAGAGATGGTGTAATGGAGGGTCCGAATCTTGAATTATACAAGGAGGTTTTGGAGAAATTCCCTTCTATTAATTTAAGAGCTAGTGGAGGAATCCGAGGAATTGAGGATTTCAAGAGTCTAAAAGACATGGGTGTGCAATCCGTGTTATTCGGGAGAGCATTTTTTGAAGGAAAGATTACGCTAGATGATATCGCTGACTTTAAAGCTGGGTAAAATTAATCAGCTTTAAACTTATCTACGATGTAGAGAAAGAGATTAAAAGAAAGAGTTGAGGACTCTTCTTTTTTTGTTTTCTTCTCTGAAATTAATCCCTTGCTATTCTGAGGCTTTGCTGCAACTCGCGAAGGAGAAGAATTCTTTTTAGCCGGTGCAATGATTTGATCGGAGGAGCCGAAATCTCCATCTAAACTTCCATAGTTTAAGATAGGATCCTGAATTTCCGTTTCAGTCTCGACTTTTTCTTGCTCTTCTTGCGCAAAACTTTCATTGGTGAAAGCCACAAGCAACAAACAAAATGTTGCGATTAATTTTAGGCTGAAGGAAGAATAAATCGTTTTTTCGGACATAATTTTAAAACCCTGTGTTACGGTAACAAGAGGTCTTTTAAAAGGTTCATAAAATTATAAAAAAAATCGACTATGCAAACGATTGATATTGAAGATTTTTTAAGAATCGACATTCGGGTTGGTACAGTAATCCGAGCCGAAGTATTCGATAAAGCCAGAAAGCCTGCATTTAAGGTCTGGGTTAACCTTGGCTCCGAGTTAGGAGTAAAGAAGTCCTCGGCACAACTCACCAAGCTTTATTCTCCTGAATCCTTGGTAGGACAGAGGGTTATCTGTGTTTGCAATTTCAAACCGAGACAGATTGCGGATTTTATGTCTGAAGTATTGATTACTGGTTTCGATAGTAAAGCTGGAGGTGTTGCCATTGCTACCGTTCGAGAAGAGGTAGAGGATGGAACTAAATTGTATTAACCCTCAGGCATATAAACGGTCAGACCTTGTGAGTGAAGTTCGGTTCTGTAAACCTTGAGATCTGGACAGTATCCTGCGCGAACTTGGCCGTGCTGCAAGTCAAATCTATAATTATGTAATGGACAAATTATTTCTCCCTTTGGGTTGATTCTTCCTTTTGTCAGGAGTTCTCCGCGATGTGGACATTGAGTTTCAAATGCGAAGAATACTCCTTTAAATTCAGTCAAAGCCACGGCTTGGTTTCCTACCATGACTTTCTTAATCGAACCTGGAGGTATGAGTTTTTTCACTTCCTCCATAGAAGAGCCAATGATGAATTTTTTCATTCTTCTTACCTTCTGAAACAGATTATGACCAAATCTGGCTAATTGTTTTTTATTCTTGAATGGGTTTGATTAATTATCCTAAAAATAGATTGAAGATGAAATACTTAGCAATAATTCCCCTCTTAGTTCTTTCCTTTTTTGTAAATGCTCAAGATATAGAAGGAGCATGGAAGTTGACTCATAAAGACGGTCAAATGATCACTGAGTCTGAAACTATCAAAATAATTGTTGATGATTATTTCGCTTATGGTTCCAAGCGTTTAAGCGATAACCACTTTCTTGCTGCCGGCGGAGGACCGATCAGTGTAGATGGTGAGAAGTATATCGAATCGTTTGATTTCTTTACTATGGAGCCAGAAAGAGTGGGGACATCAACTACCTATAAAATGGATTTGATCGATAATAAAATGGTTATTTCTGCAGATGGGGATAATGGGATGATGGTTGAGATTTGGGAGCGGATACCCTCAAATAAAGACAGATTGACCCGCAATTGGGTCATTACAGGAAGAAAAAGAAATGATGAAATAAGAAGGTCGACTCCTGGAGATAGGAGAACTGTCAAAATCCTTGCTGGAGGTAGATTCCAATGGATAGCCTTCAACTCAGCTACCAAGGAGTTTATGGGATCTGGTGGAGGAAATTACACTGCTGAGAATGGTGAATACGTTGAGAATATCACCTTCTTTTCAAGAGATGATAGTCGAGTAGGGGCTGCTTTGGACTTTAAGTTTGATGTAATTGATGGGGAGTGGCATCATTCTGGGCTTAGCTCTAAGGGAGCTCCCATTTATGAAATCTGGTCCCCGTATGAAATAGCTTACACAGCAAATAAGTAAATGCTAAATCAAGTAATTAAGTTTTTAAAGAACCCAGAGCGACCGGCAGAAATAGTACCCATAACGCCAAAGGTATTTTTCACCTTATTGGGATTGATCCTGGTTATCGTAATTCCCTATGCATTCGCATTGGAGAGTATGGATCTTGAGTTTGACAATATGATTGAAGAACTCATGCAACAATACAAATGGGTCGTTGTAGCTGCAGCCATAATTTTGGCACCAATCTTAGAAGAACCTGCATTCCGCCTGCACCTCGATTATAAGCCTAGCTCATTTTTGTGGGGTATTGGATTGTCAGTTTTCTTTTTATCGGAACTTTGGTTTATCCCGGTAGCCTACATGCTTTATTTATTGCTTTTGTGGCTTCAGGTAAGGAAGGATAAGCCGCCAAAGCTCAAATTTGTGGTCTTCACCTCTGCAGCTTTCTTTGGCTTAGTTCACCTCGGAAATTATACTGGATTTGACTGGATCGGGAAATTCTACTTCATCCCAATACTGGTAGGAGTCCAGTTCCTTTTGGGATTGGTATTGAGCTTCATTAGAGTAAATCACGGATTGAAAGCCGCCATGCTATTCCATGGGGCGTACAATGCCATTATTCTGATTCCGACTGCTATTTGGGGAGACTTTTAAAAGTCCTTACTTGGCTTCTATCTCTAAAGCATAAAGTTCCTTCAGCTTTTCAGTGGTATACAACACGTCATCCATTGTGTTGAACCTACTGAATGAGAACCTAACAGTGTCTCTTTCTGCAGGATGATTAAGCGCTCGTAAAACATGAGAACCTACCGTCGCTCCTGAACTGCAGGCTGATCCACCGGAGGCCGAAATACCTTGTAGATCCAGGTTGAAAAGCAGCATGCCTCGATTGGCTTCCGATTCTGGAAGACTCACGCTTAGAACCGTGTAAAGGCTCTTGTCAAGATCCCCAGAAAGACCATTGAATTGAACTCCGGGGATACCTGCCTTAAGTTCTTCAATAAATCTGGATTTAAGTCCTTCGATATGCTTTTGATGACCCGCCATATCTTCATAGGCGATTTCTAAAGCCTTCGCGATCCCCACAATACCGATGACATTCTCGGTACCGCCTCGCATATTTCTTTCCTGGGCACCACCGTGGATGAATGGCTTTATTTTCTTGCTTTTGTTAATGTATAAAAACCCAGAGCCTTTAGGGCCATGGAACTTATGCCCTCCAGCAACTACCGAATGAATCGGGAGAGTAGCAAGATCATGAGTATAATGCCCCATAGTTTGTACAGTATCCGAATGGAAAAAAGCTCCGTATTCTTCAGCCAGCTTTCCAATAGCTTCAAGATCGTTAAGGTTACCGATCTCGTTATTTGCATGCATTAGAGAAACAAGACTGTTCGGATTTTTTCTGAGTAAATCTTCAAGCTGTCCCAGGTCAATTTCTCCTTTTTCGTTGACATCAAGGACACTTAGCTTAATGTGACCTTTTTGTTCACAAACCTCCAGAGTATGCAACACTGCATGATGCTCCAGGGGTGAAGTGATGGCATGCTTGATACCATAAGTCTCGATCCCGCAAATCAAGGCCGTATTATCAGCTTCAGTACCTCCAGAGGTAAAGAAGATTTCTCCTGGTGTGGTATTTAAGAGCTCAGCAACCTTTTTTCGTGACCGTTCGATCGCAGTTCTTACTTCTCTTCCATGGCTATGCACAGATGAAGGGTTACCATAATGACTTTTCATGAAAGGAAGCATAGCTTCTATCACTCGGTCATCCATAGCGGTTGTCGCGGCATTGTCTAGGTATACTTTGCTCATTGATCTGGGTTTTTGGGTGTATCAGGTAAGAGCCCCGTTCATGATCTCCTTAATATCTTGAATAATCTTTTTTGCCAAATGCTCTGCAGTGGCTTCAGATTCAGATTCAGAGTAGATTCTGATGATAGGCTCTGTATTTGACTTGCGCAAATGTACCCATTCATTTTCAAATTCTATTTTTACTCCGTCAATCAGGTTGATCTCTTCCTTTTTATACTTCTCTTTAATCTCCTCCAGAATCATATCCACATCGGTTTCCGGAGTCAATTCGATCTTATTCTTTGAGATAAAATAATTTGGATAGCTAGCTCTAAGGCGACTGATACTATGCCCAAATTTCGCAAGATGCGTGAGAAATAATCCTATACCTACCAATGCATCTCTGCCATAGTGGGAGGTTGGATAGATGATCCCTCCGTTGCCTTCTCCACCAATTACAGCCTCAGTAGCCTTCATTTGATCAACCACATTTACCTCTCCTACGGCGGCAGCGGTGTACTTCCCACCATGCTTGACAGTGACATCCTTTAATGCACGAGTAGAGCTAAGATTGGAAACTGTGTTACCAAGTGTTTTGGAAAGAACGTAATCTGCCACAGCCACAAGGGTGTATTCTTCACCAAACACAGAGCCATCTTCATTTACAAAAGCTAGTCTGTCCACATCAGGGTCCACTACAATTCCTAAATCAAAATTTCCTCGCTCCAGCTTCTGAGATATATCCCTTAAGTGTTCTGGAAGTGGTTCTGGATTGTGAGGGAATTCACCTGTCGGGTCACAGTACATTTCCTCAACCACTTCCACGCCCAAGGCCTTAAGTAATTTTGGGATAACTACACCGCCTGATGAATTCACTGCATCCACAACGATTTTGAAATTCCGTGCCTTTATCGCCTCTGGATCAACCAACTCTAAATCCAAGACATGCTGGATATGACGGTCCATGTAGTCGTCTACCTGGATATACTTCCCTAGCTGTCTTACTTCTGCGAAAATGAAATCTTCCTTTTCGGCTCTTTCAAGGATATCCTTCCCTTCAGGACCTGAAATAAATTCTCCTTTTTGATTGAGGAGTTTAAGTGCATTCCACTGTATGGGATTATGACTAGCCGTAAGAATGATACCTCCTCCAGCTTTCTCCATGGGAACAGCGAGTTCCACCGTTGGTGTTGTGCTCAACCCAAGATCAATCACATCAATTCCCAAACCCTGAAGAGTCGATGAAACCAGATTCGAAACCATTTGACCAGAGAGGCGTGCATCACGACCGATCACCACCTTTGGGTTTCCGGTTTGCTCCAAAACCCACGCACCATATGCGGAGGTGAACTTAACCACATCTACAGGGGATAATCCTTCACCGACTTTCCCCCCAATAGTTCCTCTGATCCCTGAGATAGACTTAATAAGTGCCACTAAGAATTCGTATTAAATGAAAAAAGGCCTTCCGTTAAGAAGGCTGAAAAGTTATTTGAACTTGGCCAGAACGCGATCTACCTCGTTGTCCGGATTGCCACAAGAACTGTTAGCATCTACTGTTTTACCACAATAGCTACATGTTCCGCCATCCTTATTCAAATAAGGGTTCTGTGAAGCACATGTTCCTTTGAACTCACCATTCTTCAAAAAAAGAAGCCTTACTGACATCAAAATGAAGAACAAGGCGATAAAACCGAGGGTTAGATATACTGTTGCCATAACGAATATTATTGCGCAAATTTAAAGCTTTACATCGAGAACGTCCACACTTTTAGCATAGTTTCCTTTCCCATGTCAAATTTGAGTACACGAGCAGAACAGCTGGCTGCATTTGATCGACTGTTGACCATTATGGACGAGTTGAGGGCCCAATGCCCCTGGGACAAAAAACAGACGACTGAAAGCCTTCGTCATCTAACCATTGAGGAGACTTTTGAGCTATCGGATGCCATATTGGAAGGTGACTCAGATGAGATTAAAAAAGAGCTCGGTGACCTCTTATTGCACATAGTTTTCTATGCAAAAATCGGTTCGGAGGAAGGTAATTTTGATGTAGCTACTTTGACCAATGCTCTTTGCGAGAAATTGATCCGTCGACACCCACATATTTATGGGGACACTGAGGCCAATGATGAAGAAGCTGTCAAGCAGAATTGGGAGAAGATAAAGCTCAAAGAAAAAGGAAATAAATCGGTTCTTGGGGGAGTGCCGAAATCTTTACCCGCATTGATCAAGGCTATGAGGATTCAGGAGAAGGCAAGAGGAGTGGGTTTTGATTGGGAAGAAAAAAGTCAGGTCTGGGAGAAGGTGGAAGAAGAGATGCAGGAATTCAAAGAAGAATTCAATGTGTCTTCCGATCAGGAAATAGACGCTTCAAGGGCTACTTCAGAATTTGGGGACTTACTCTTTTCCTTAATTAATTATGCCCGGTTCATGGATATCAACCCTGAGGAAGCTCTTGAAAGAACCAATCTCAAATTCATCAAACGATTTCAACATTTGGAGAAATCAGTCAAGGAACAAGGAAAGAGCATAGGAGATATGACTCTGGATGAAATGAATATTTATTGGGAAGAGGCGAAAAAGCTTTAAAAATACGTTATCAATTCAACATCAAACTTTTAGAAAAATGCCAAATCAAACTGTTTTCTCACCTGATGCTCCTGCTCCAATCGGTCCTTACTCTCAGGCGGTCCTAGCAGGAAACACCTTATATGTTTCAGGAAATATAGCATTGGGCCAGGATGGTCAGCTTATCAATGAAAATATTACGGAAGAAACTCATGCCGTAATGAAAAATATGGACGCTGTGTTGAGAGCAGCTGGATTCACCTTCTCTGATGTCGTGAAGTGTACCATTTTCATAAAGGACATGAACGAATTCGCAACGATTAACGAGGCCTATGGACAATACTTCAAGTCAAATCCTCCTGCTCGTGAAACTGTGGAAGTGAGTAGACTTCCCAAAGATGTCAACGTTGAAATTTCTTGTATTGCTGTGAAGTAAATGAATCAGTGGTTGCCCTACCATACCGAAACACTTGTGTGCTCCTTTTCCAAAGAGGAGGTTAAAATGTCACTTGCTAAAGTGACAAGGGAAGTGAATTATCTTGATAAAAGGAGTGTCGCGGAGAAGGGGATTTTGTTTAATGGATTGATTGGTGAATCCGGATTTCGGATTTCAAAAGTGGTCGACAAAGGAGATACTTTTCTGCCCTTGATTCTCGGTGACCTGGAGGAAACGCCACGTGGTACTATCATTTTTCTAAAGTATAAGCTCTTCCCAGGAGCCATCTTTTTTCTGGGGCTTTGGTCCGTTCTTTTATTGGTGTTTTCAGCCCTGTTTGCTGGAGTCAGCCAGGAGTATGGTTATGCCGTAGTCTGTCTGGTACTTGCTATTTCAAACTATTTTGTCTCGATTTTTTTCTTTCACAGACAGATTAAATCTTCTCGAGAAAGGTTTATGAACCTGATTAATCTAGCAGTTAAGGATTAATTTATTAAAGGTTAGGGAGATAGCATCCCGGGCTGTAATTTAGCGGCCAGAAAAAATCAATAGTCATGAGTATTCGAATAGAAAAAGATACTATGGGGCCTGTTGAGGTGCCATCAGATAAGTTTTGGGGTGCACAGACCCAACGATCGATTAACAATTTTAAGATAGGGGGAGTAAAAAATCAGATGCCTATTGAGATCATCAGGGCCTTTGCGATTTTGAAAAAAGCTGCTGCACAAACTAATGCTGAGTTGGGCGTTTTGGCTCAGGATAAGGCTGATGTCATCTCTACAGTTTGTGATGAAATTCTTGAAGGAAAGCTAGACGATCAATTCCCATTGGTAGTTTGGCAAACCGGTTCGGGCACTCAATCGAATATGAACTCCAATGAAGTGATCGCTTATCGATCTCACGTTCTTTTGGGAGGCTCATTAGAGGATTCTGTGAAGAAGATTCACCCGAATGACGACGTAAACAAGTCTCAATCCTCAAATGATACTTTCCCTACTGCCATGCACATCGCGGCATACAAGATGGTAGTAGAAACCACTATTCCAGGTGTGGAGAAATTGAGGAATACACTTCATGCGAAAGCAGACAAATTTGAGAAAGTGGTGAAGATTGGTCGTACCCATTTCATGGATGCAACTCCACTTACCCTAGGTCAGGAATTCTCAGGATATGTTGCTCAATTAAACCATGGTCTCAAAGCACTAAGAAGCACGCTCGATCATCTATCCGAGTTAGCTCTTGGAGGTACAGCTGTGGGAACCGGCTTGAATACGCCTAAGGGATATGCAGTGAAGGTGGCTGAAAAAATGAATAAAGGCTATGAGAAAGCCAGCGAGAAGAAAAAAGAACAGATGGTGGACGTGGAGAAGGAAAGATTCCTGGCAATGATGTTTATTATTGGAGCGAATA